>CAYJQV010000005.1:0-66161 GCA_964372395.1 uncultured Planctomycetia bacterium
TCCCCATTTCATGTCGGTACCGGGTACCTGGCCGTTTAGCTACCTGGTACCGGATCGGGCGAGAGGATTTGAAGAGGAGCCCCGACCGGCCGCGGCGCGGCCAATCGAGGCAACGGCGACGGACAGGAGCCGTTGCTCTCCCCGGGAGGGGCGGGTGGCCGAGCCGGAGCGCCGACCGCCAGGCGAAGCCGTGGCGGGAGGCGCGCAGGCCGCCAAATCCTCTCGTCCCCACTCATCTCACTGGATGGATAGGAGGGTGATGGCGACCGGTTCGAGCGAAGCGAGAACCGAGGGGTGTTCACGAGGGGGCCCGCCCCTCGTGTCTTCTAGGAGGGTGGAACCAGAGGGAACCTTGAGTTCCCTCTGGGGAGCCATCCCGAGACCGTGACAGCTTGATGGCGACCTGGGTCGGTGTAGGCAGCAGCCGGCAGTCGGACTCCTTCCTGGCGGGACAGGAGGCAGCCCGCAAGTCCCTTGAGAGGACAGGCCAAGACCATCCGGACCTGGTCCTGGTCTTTGGCTCCACCCGTTTTGACCAGGATACGCTGCTGGAAGGCGTCGCTTCAGTGACGAGCCAGGCCCCGCTCCTCGGCTGCTCGACGGCAGGAGAGATCCTCGGCGAGGGTCCCTCCCGCCGGTCCGTGGCCGTCATGACCATCCGGTCCGACACCCTGCGCATTGCCGCCGGCCTCGGGATGGACATCAGCGACAATCCCCGGCAGGCCGGCCGGGAGGCCGCCACCCAGGCGGTCCAGGCCCGGCTCGCCAACCCGCACGGGCTGGTCATGTTCCCCGACGGCCTGAGCGGGAATGTCGCGGAGGTGATCCGGGGGGTGCAGGATGTCCTGGGCCTGAGCTTCCCGATCGTCGGGGGCTCGGCGGCCGATGACTTCGCATTTCACCGGACCTGGCAATACTTCGACGGCAAGACCCATGAGAACGCAGTCCCCTGTGTGCTCCTCACCGGGCCAATCGCCCTCGGAGTGGGCGCCCGGCACGGCTGGAGACCCTTGGGCAGGCCCCGCCGGGTCACGCGGGCGCTGGCCAACATCGTCCAGGAGCTGGACGGCCACTCGGCGGTGAACCTCTACGAGATGTACTTCGGCAAGGCAGCCGAGGCCCTTCGGGGCGAGGTGCTCGCGGACATGTCCATCGTCTATCCGCTGGGGATGCCGATCCCGGGAGAGGAGGAGTACCTCCTGCGGAACGTCCTGCGGATCGATCCCGCAGGATCCCTCGTCTATGCCGGGGAGATCTCGGAGGGAAGCGAGGTCCGCCTGATGATGGGGTCCAAGGAGAAGGCGCTCGAGGCGGCGCGGAGGGCGGCAGAGCAGGCGGTCCTGGGAATTGCCCCGCGCCCGGCCAGCTTCGCGCTGGTCTTCAGCTCCTGCTCCCGCATGCGCCTGTTCGGTCACCGGGCCGGTGAGGAGATCTCCACCATCCAGGAGGTCCTGGGCAAGAACGTCCCGCTCATCGGCTTCTACGATTACGGCGAGCAGGCCCCGCTCAGCGCCGCCGGCTTCCGGGGCTTGAGCTACTTCCACAACGAGACGCTGGTCGTATGCGCCGTCGCCGCCAACTGATCCGGGGGATGGAACGATGCCGCTGAGCATGAAGCTCTCGGTGGGGGCGAGTTTCCTCCTTCTGCTCCTCATTGCGCTCTCCAGCTCGATGGTCCTGCGCGTGGCGTACGGCGCCTTCATGGGGCTCATCGGGGTGTCGCTCCTGAGCACCCTGGAGACGATGCGCCGGCAGATGTCCGGATACGAGAAGGAGCTGGACCGGATCAACCGGATCTGCGAGGAGCTGGATCAGAACACGAAGATCATCGTCCAGACCGACCTGGAGCTCACCCGGACCCAGGAGGCGCTGGACAAAAAGCTCTCCGGCCTGTACGCGCTGCACGGGCTCTCGAAGAGGATCCTCTCCGTGCGGTCGGTGGGGGAGTTGTGCCGGCTCACAGCGGAGGCCCTCGTCACCTCCCTCGGATTCGAGAAGGCCCTCCTGCTGGTCGCCCCCCAGGGCGAGGAGCTCCTCCCCGTAGTCGCCCAGGCCGGATTCGCGCCGGAGGAGCTCAAGCAGCTCAACCTCACGCAGTTCGCAGAGGACCTGCGCTTCCCCATCTATGGACCGGGTGAGCCCCTTTTCGTCGAGGAGATCGACCCTCAGAAGAACTCGGTGACGGTCCAGCCGGCCACCGTTCCCGCGGAGACGGTCCGTGCCCTGGGCCAGGGGGTGGGGGCGCGCTCCTTCGGCGTGGTCCCCCTCACCCTGGAGGGACGGGTTCAGGGGTTCCTCCTGGTGGGCACCAATCCCCCCTACCCGCGGCTCGATTCCGGCGATGTGGAGCTCATGTCGATCCTCGTCAGCGAGGTAGGGGTGGCGATCGAGAACCTTCGCCTGTATGAGGCGCTGAAGCGCTCGCACGATGAGTTGGAGGAGCGGGTGAAGATCCGCACGCAGGAGCTGGCCAAGGCGAACGAGGAGCTGGTGCGCCTGAACAAGATGAAGTCCGACTTCGTCTCCGCGGTCTCCCACGAGCTGCGGACCCCGCTGACCTCCATCAAGGGATACACCGCTCTGGTCCGGGGCGGCAAGCTGGGGGCCGTCACCAAGGAGCAGACCGAGCGGCTGGAGAAGATCAATCGCCACACCGACTACCTGACCAACCTCATCTCGGATCTCCTGGACATCGCCCGCATCGAGTCCGGAAGGGTGGGGATGAATGTGCGGTCGGTGGAGCTGCCCCGGATCGTGGAAACGGTGGTGGACCTGGTCGGCCCGCAGCTCAAGGAGAAGGAGCTCAACGTCAAGGTGAAGCTCCCGACCCGGCTGCCTGCCCTGCAGGCGGACGAGAGCCAGCTCCAGCGGGTGCTCATCAATCTGCTCTCCAACGCCATCCGGTTCACGCCGCAGAACGGGATCATCTCCATCACCGCGACACCGACCGACTCCATGCTCCGGGTGGAGGTCACCGACACCGGCTACGGGATGTCCAAGGAGGACCTGGGCCATCTCTTCACCGAGTTCTTCCGGGCCGACAACCCGGTGAACCGGGAGCGGAAGGGGACCGGCCTGGGCCTGGTCCTCGTCAAGAGAATCATCGAGGCGCACGGGGGACAGATCGGCGTCCGGTCCGAACTGGGGAAGGGCTCCACCTTCACCTTCACCCTGCCCTGGCAGCCCACCGCGCAGCCGGCGCAGAAACCCTGACCGATGGCCAGCCCACGGATCCCCTGAGCATGGCCGGTCCCCTGATCCTCGTCGTGGATGATGAGAAGGACATCGTCGAGATCATCTGCGATCTGCTCGCCGGGGAGGGCTTTCGCAGCCGCGCCGCTTACGACGGCCGGCAGGCGCTGGAGGAAGTCTCCCGCCAGCGGCCGGATGCGGTCATCCTGGACATCAAGATGCCGGTGCTGGACGGGCTGGAGGTGATCCGCCGGATCCGGGCCGAGCCTTCGACGGCCCCCCTTCCGATCGTGGTGCTCACCGCCACCCAGGTCATCCAGGAGCTGCAGGACCGATTCCGGGAGCTGCGCGTGGCGACCTGGATCTCGAAGCCGTTTGAGCCGGAGGCGCTCGTGGCGGCGGTCAGACGCGCCTTGAAGAGGGCTCCGTGATGGCCAAAGAGCGGATCCTCGTGGTGGACGACGAGCCGGACATCCGGGATGTCCTGCGCCTGACGCTGGAGTCGGAGGGATACCAGGTCTTTGAGGCGGCTGACGGCTCCGAGGTTCTCCCGCAGGTGGAGAAGATCAACCCCCAGCTCATCCTGCTCGATTTCAAGATGCCCCGGGTGGACGGCCCGCACGTCTGCCAGACCCTGAAGAAGGACATCCTCCTGCAGCATCTGCCGATCATCATGCTCACCTCGAAGGGGGAGGTGACCGACAAGGTGGAGGGCATCGATGCCGGCGCCGACGACTACCTTACCAAGCCCTTCGATCCGACGGAGCTCCTGGCCCGCGTCCGGATGGTGCTGCGCCGGACCGCCCGGGCGCTGGACGCCAATCCACTCACCAAGCTGCCGGGCAACGCCTCCATCCTCGAGGAGCTGCAGGGCCGACTGGCGAAGGGAACGCCCCTGGCGGTCTGCTACGTGGACCTCGATCAGTTCAAGGCGTTCAACGACACCTACGGCTTTGAGCGGGGGGATGAGCTGATCAAGGCCACGGCCCGGATCCTGCTGCTCGCCATGCGGGATTTCGGGACCCCGCAGGATTTCCTGGGGCACATCGGCGGGGACGACTTCGTTCTGCTGACGGAACCGTACTGTGTCGAGCGGATCTGCAACCGGATCACCCAGGAGGTCGGCCGGACAACGCCCTCCTTCTACGACGGGCCGGACCGGAAACGGGGCTTCATCGAGGCGAAGGACAGGGACGGAAAGACCCGCCGCTTTCCCCTGCTGACCGTCTCGGTCGCCGTCGTGACCAACGAGCAGCGGGCGCTCCGGCACGTGGCCGAGGTCGCCCAGATCGGCGCGGAGCTCAAGGAGTGGGTGAAGGCCAAAGGCGGCAACCGCTGGGTGAAAGACCGGCGCGTGGAGTAGTTCACCCTGATGATCGTAGAACTGGTTCTAGAGGGAACGCCAGAAAAGCGAGGGCGGAACAATCTTGATTCCCCGGACTTCCTTAAGATCCAGGAGATCCCGATCTCCTGTCACCAGAAGATCTGCGTGGACAGCTAAGGTAAGCCAGAGAATCGGCAGGTCTTTGGGATCCGGACAGACAAGAGCCTTCCTGGCCGGAGGATCCAGAACCTGACAGACACCTTGAAGCCAACGCTGGACGCGTTCCCGCTCCTGCTTCGTCGCTCCGATCTTGTGGGCAAGAACCCGATCGATCTCTCCCAGGATGTAAGGGGAAATGAATACCTCGCAGGAGCCGAGGGCTTCCTCAACGACATCCTTCGACGACCCTGAGGCAACAAGCGCTGCGATCCAGACGTTGCTATCAAAGACTACCCTGAAAACCGGCACCCTGCCCTTTTAAGAGCGAACCGTCCGAAAGACATCCTCATCCGTGAAGATTCCCTTGGCGCGAGCTTTCGGCATCAGGCTCTTTCTGAGCTCCTCCAGCTCATACCTCCTGAAAAAATCCCGTAGCGCGAGCTTCACCACTTCAGAACGGGTCAAATGCACCTCCCGGGTGACCTGGTTCAGGGCCCGGGCCAATGCCTCAGGCAAACTCACACTCAGCAACGACCGCATGGCAGCCTCCTTCAAGCCTCTATATGAAAATATAATACATTTATATGACTCTGTCAATACCTCCTGCGTGGGGTTCTAGAGGTTCCCGCCGAGCGTGTCGGTGTCGGCGGCGATCTCCTCGAATACCGCGGGCAGCGAGGCCTCCTCCATGCCGGCAAGAGCCATGAGGAGCTGGCCCAGGCTCTCCGGCGCGAAGATGATCTCGTTCAAGCCCCCGCCGACACTGAAATCGAACCGCGTCCGTCCCACGGTCGCCGTGCCCAGCTCCCCCGCAGCCGCCGGGACCACCTCACCGAGCATCCATTGCTCCTCGGCAACCGCCGAGGGCCGCGCCCCCAGCCGAACGGTCGGCACCCCTAATCCGAGGGCGTCGAACCGATCCCCCTGATCCTCCCAGAGCATCTGGGCGACTGGAATTCCCCGGTCTGTGAGGGAACGGGAAACCCCCACCGCGCCGGGGAACAGCAGGATCGGCCCCGGAGCCCTCCGCGATTCTTCCTCCTCCATCCCGGCGGCGACAGGAACAGGCAAGACGTTGACCTGGGTGCGGAAGAGGTTGCCGAGAAGCTCCTTGCGGGAGGGATCGCGCCCGCGCTCCTCCTCCCTTCGCTCCCGCGAGAGGGTGTCGGCGGCTGTCCCCAGCCGCGCTGCCTCCGCGGGAGGATACCCCAGGAGGTTTCCCAGTCGGAAGGCGGCGATCGCCGCGTGAGTGGCGCCGCTGGTGTAGGTGAGCCGCAGGACCGGCGAAGGAAGGACCTGAACCCGAGCCCTGTCGTTCACCAGCACCAGCCCGCCTGCCCTCACCGGGATCAGCCACTCGCGGATGCCGTGAGTCCGACGGAGAGTCTCGGCCTGTGCCGCCGCCTCCTCGGGCCGGTAGCGGAGGGCCCTGCCAGACGTTCCCAGGAAATTGGCGAGGGTTTCCTGCGCGGTGATGAACAGGTCGGGCCCCACCTCCTGAAAGCGGGTCCGGGTGGATGAATCCCAGGAGGCGTTGGCCTCCACGATCGTGGGGAAGCCCCTTCCCTTCGCCCACCGGGCCTCTTCCACCTGGGCATGGTTCGAGGGCTCATCCACCAGCCGCTCACCCAACGCCAGATGTGGAACAGGCCGTCCCTCCTTTTCAGCTCGCGCCGCCTCCTCCTCCATGACGCGTCGGACTTCCTGAGCCGCTTCCCGGATTGCCTCCGGAGGAAGTGGAGTTCCTACACCAACCAGCCGCCTCTCCGCACCGGAATCGCTGGCCACCATGAGACTGACCCGCGAGGATTGACCATCCTTTCGGAGAATAGGCTCGATGGTGACGCCCTTGCCGCGCAGGGTCTCCACAATCGCCTCACCGGTTTCACCGCCCACCACCGCCACCAGCTCCGCGGGGGCTCCCAGGGCATGGGTCGCCTGCACAAGGTTCGGGGCAAAACCGCCCGGATGGAGACGCACGGCAAGCTGCTTGGTTCCATCGGCCCGGGTCTTCACTGAAACGACAAGGTCGAGTGTCCCGTTTAAGCTCAGACCCACGAGGGTCGGAAGCCTCTCCTCCCTTTCGGCAGCTCTTTCTGGCGGAGGGGGAATTTCCTTTTCCAATCTCACCAGATGGGGGAAACGCTCCGCGTACATCCGGACCAGCCGGAAGGCCTGCTGGGTAAGCTGATCGCGGCTCTCGCCCAAGCGCCCGAAGGCCTCCACGGTACGATGGCTCCAGCGTCCGATCCTCTCGAATAGCTCGATGAGTTGGCCCAACTGCCGGGGCTCGCGAATCTCATTGAGCGTGCGGAGGGCGCTCCGGACCTCCTCATCCGCATCGGCATTCAGCGGCCGGTCGCCGGGCTGTGCCCGAAGGCGGGCAAGGACCTGGGCGATCCCCGGGTGATCCCACGGAAGGCCGATCCGCTCGTAGGCTTTGATGAGGCGAGCCTCCAGGAAACGGTCCTCAAAGATCTCCCGCCGGGAGATGAGCAGGATCCTGCGAATCTCCATCAGCCCCATCTTCACGTCCAGGACCGGACGGCCCTGACGGACCAGGGGGCGGGACCTGTCGTAGCGGGCGCGGTGCTCCCGGGCAGGGTCGGTCTGGTTGACGAGGCCAAACCTCTCCATCTCTTCCCAGCCCATCAGGCGGAACTGCCCCGGGGAAAGCTCCGCCACCCAGTAATCCCGGTCTGCCAGGGGCTTGGCGTAGTCGTCCGACGGCCTCCACCTTTGGTCGCCCGCGGGAGGCACCGGCTCCGCCAGGTTCCTTGGGGTGATGAAGAGCCTTCCTAAGCCATCTTCTCCCACAACTCCCCAGACGTTGTACTCGGTCAGCGCCACCCCCGGTTCCTTCAGCCAATCCAGGATCTGGCTGGCCCGGGCGATCATCGCATCCTGCTCGGCCCGGGTGCCCTGGCCTTCCAGGACAAAGGTGGTCATGCCGGGATTCTTGAGGATCCCCACCCGGATCCCGCGCAAAAGGAAAAACCACTCGATCTCATCATCCCCGGGATTGTCCATCGGCATCCTCCAGGGGATTCCATGCAGATGCGCCCACTCGGGGAGGCTGGCCGCCGCCTTGAGGGCGATGTTGCCCCCGACCACCGTGCCGATCCCCCTCTGCAGCCACATCTCCCGCACCGCAGCCCGGATCGGCTCGGCCCACCGGGCCTGATCCACCTGCTGAGCGACCGGCATGGTGAAGTGTCTCCAGGTATAGCCGTAGGGGCTCAAGCGGTAGTCGACGGGGTTATCCAGATCCTTCGCAAACCCCGGCAGGGTTCTCTGCCGGAGGGTCTCGATCCGGTCCCCCACGACAAACCGGATGGGATGCGCGTCATCCAGCGGATGGGGAGCCTGCTGGCCCGGCTCGGGCGCAGGAGGTTTCGGGGTATTGGCCCGATTGGGGTTGAACATGATGTCCACCGGCCCGTCGGGCAAGACCCCCACCCTGTACTCGGTGCCGGTGAAGAAGTCCCGCTTCTGCACGTCCACCGCCTGCTGCTGGGCGACAAAGGCCTGCACCGCCTCGGCAGGGGAGATCTTTCCCCGGCTGACCAGCTCATTCAAGCGGGGAGCCCGCTGATCCCGGGAGATCACCTTGCCGGTCACCACACCCTGGTTGGCCAGCGTGAGCTGCCCGGCTGCCTCGTCCAGACCCCTCTGTGCACGGGCCAGCTCTTCAGCATCTCCAACTCGGGCAGCCGCCTCAGCCCGCTCCTTTGCCTGCAAGAAGGCCTGTCGTGCATTCTGCTGCGCAAGGGCGAGCTCCTGCTCCCCATCCTCGACCCCGATGTCCCGCAGACGGCCGGTGGGCTCCGAGAGAACCTGCGAGGGATTGGGCGGCCGGATCCGAATCCGCCCCGCCGGATCCAGGCGATACCACTGGTTGTTCCAAAAGAGCTCCACCGTGAAGGAATGATCGCCAACGTACTCCGGCTTGGCCTCCAGGCGCCCCTCGAACCGGACCCAGCCGTCCGGCCAGACATTGCGCACCTTCATGCCGATCGTCTTTTCCTTCACCACAATCCTTCCTCCGTCTCCTGAAAAGATCGAAAGCTGGATCTGCACCCGTTTCGGGATGTACGGGGCGAGCTCCTGCTTGATCCTCCCGCGCAAGACGGGGCTGACCCCTTCGCCGGGCCTCACTCCCTTGAAATAGAGGTCGCCGGAGTCCAGGCTCCCGTCGCCCGGCAGTTGCCTCACCAAGTCCTGAAGAGCAGGCGGAAGCTGCGAGACCCGGATGGAGGCGAAGAAACGCTGATACTGAGGCGGCCCGCCCCGCGTCCCCATGATGGTCATGCGGGGGAGCCGCTCCCCGCCGAACGGAACCACGTCTCCCCCGTCCTTCCAGACGAGCTGTGCCGGCGGCGTATCCGGATCCTCCGGCTCCGGGAAGGTCATCTCCTCCATGCCGGAGCGGAGGAGGTTCTGCCCCTCGGTGTCCTGGATGCGGCGCAGGGTGGCTGGCTCGTCCGAAAGGGCCCAAGCCGGGATGGGATCTCCCAGAAGGAGGGAGAGGATGAGAGGGCCGCTGAGAGCCGGTTTCAGGAACCGGCCTGGCTTTTCTATCGGCTTCTGAAGCATGGAGTTAGGGTGGACAAAAAAACGCCGCTCGGCGCTTGCCGGAAGTATGCCACAGGATCGCCACAGCGGCAAGGTGAAGTTGAGCTAAGTTTATTTGATTAACGCGGCCTCTGCCTAATCCAGCAGATCCAAGAAGCGGGCGGGATCGGCCATCTCAACGGAGCGGAATCTTCCGATGCCCAGGAGTGCCGCATCCCCCGTGATCAGATAGCGGACACCGGCGGTCACGGCGCAGGCGAGGAATTTGACGTCATCCCGTTCAACCCCGGCGGGCGGACCGGCTCGCAGAGGAACGTCCTCAACCACCTCGGCGTAAGGCAGGACGATCTCCTCAATGACCTGCCTCACCTCGCGAGGGGAGAGCTGCAGCTTCGGATAGCTCAGGACGTGCAGGTATTCCCGGACGATTCCCCGCGAGACGACCGGGCGCATCCGATCCGCCATCCACGCCTCCACGACCCGGCGTGTGGTCGTGCCCCGCCGGATTGCAGCCACCAGGACGTTGGTGTCAACGACGGCACGGATCAACGTTTCCGTGCCCAGCGGACCGCCTCTTCAATCTCCTCCTCGGCGATTCCCAACCGCTCCCATTTCCGGCTGATTGCGTCCAGCACCGCCAGGCCCTTGTCCCGCGGGCTGACTTGAACCGGAGAGAGCACGATCCTTCGACCCGTCACCTCGCATTGAAGGAGGTCCCCCTGGCGGATCTTCAGCGTCGTCACCGCCTCCCTGGGCAAGGTAATCTGGTACTTGCTCAACACCTTCCGTAGCATCATGGCCTCATCCCCCTCAACTCCCAGTATATCTGAAAGTAGGAAAGTAGTCAATACCTACTAAGCATGCCGGCGGAAACCTTGAAGAATCGGTTATTCAACCGATATTTCAATGCAGATCTGAAGGGGCGGTGCCTCAGCGTGCCGGCAGGCCGGCCTTGGCCTGGGGGGCGCCGGCGGCCGCCTCGAGCTGGACCACCTCCTTCTTCGGAGAGACCTTCCAGAAGAGGGGCAGAGCGTTTCCCCAGTCGGACAGAAGCTCCTCCGCCCGACGGCTTCCGGTGAGCTCCCGGTGCCGGAGGATCATCGATTTGAGCAGGTTCTGGTCCTCCGGATCCTCCACCCGGTGAAGCTCGACGAGGGCCGGGTTGAGCTGTTTGGGGAAGAGCTCCTCCGGATCGAGAACGAAGGCCTCCCCGCCGGTCATCCCGGCGCCGAAGTTCCGGCCGGTGGGGCCCAGGACGACCACGAGGCCGCCGGTCATGTACTCGCAGCCGTGATCCCCCAGCCCCTCGACCACCGCACGGGCACCGGAGTTGCGCACGCAGAACCGCTCGCCGGCCCGGCCGGCCACGCAGAGGGTTCCGCCGGTGGCGCCGTAGAGGACGGTGTTGCCCGCCAGCACAAGCTCCTCGGAATGAGCCGGGATCTTCGGATTCGGACGGATTCCGATCTCCCCGCCGTGCATCCCCTTGCCCACGTAGTCGTTGGCGTCTCCGGTGAGCAGCAGGCGAATCCCGGAGATGAGAAAGGCGCCGAAGGACTGCCCCGCTGAGCCGGAAAGCTGCACCTCGATCGAAGCGCCGGCGGGGAGCCCCTGGTCGCCATAGCGGAGGGCGATCCCGTGCGACAGCCGCGTCCCGATGGAACGCTGGTGGTTCTTCACCGGATAGCGGAGCGTGACCCGCGCCCTGCCCTCGAGGGCGGGCCGCGCCTCGGCCAGGATCTCTTCATCGAGCGGGGTATCCCCCTCCCGGTCGTTGCGGGAGACGATCCGGCGCCGCGGGCGTTGCCGGCTGGGATCCGGGTCGGCCAGAAGCGGGGACCAGTCGATCGTCGCCCACTTGGGGTTCTCCTTGGCCTTCGGCCTGACGGCCAGGAGATCCACCCGGCCGATCACCTCGTCCAGCGAGCGGTACCCGAGCTGCGCCAGGATCCGGCGCACCTCCGTCGCCACGAAGGTGAAGAAATTCACCACGAAGTCCGGCGGGCTCTTGAACTTGGCGCGCAGCTTCGGATCCTGGGTCGCCACGCCGACCGGGCAGGTGTTGAGGTGGCACTGCCGCACCATGCAGCAGCCGGCCGCCACGAGGGCCGCGGTCCCGAAGTTGAACGACTCGGCACCCAAAAGAGCCGCCACGACCAGGTCCCGCCCGGTCTTCATCCCCCCGTCGGTGCGGACCGCGATCCGGCCGCGCAGGTCGTTCATCACGAGCACCTGTTGGGTCTCCGCCACCCCCATCTCCCAGGGGGCGCCGGCGTTCTTGATGGAAGAGAGGGGGCTGGCTCCGGTTCCGCCGTCGTGGCCGGCGATGTGCACGACGTCGGCATAGCCCTTCGCCACCCCGGCGGCGATCGTCCCCACGCCGGCCTCGGCCACGAGCTTCACGCAGACCTCCGCCTGGGCGTTGGATGCCTTCAGGTCATAGATAAGCTGCGCCAGGTCCTCGATCGAGTAGATGTCGTGGTGCGGCGGCGGGGAGATCAAGGTGACGCCGGGAATGGAGTGGCGGATCCTGGCAATCTCCTCCGAGACCTTGTGGCCGGGGAGCTGGCCGCCCTCGCCCGGCTTGGATCCTTGCGCGATCTTGATCTCCAGCTCCCGCGCCGAGGAAAGATACGCGGGCGTGACCCCGAACCGGCCCGAGGCCACCTGCTTGATGGCGCTGTTGGCGGAGTCGCCGTTGGGCAGCGGCTTGAATCGGACCGGATCCTCGCCCCCCTCGCCGGAGTTGGACTTGCCGCCGATCCGGTTCAGGGCGATGGCCAGGCACTCGTGGGTCTCGCGTGAGAGGGCCCCGTGAGACATGCCAGCGGTGCAGAAGCGCCGGCGGATCGACTCCACCGGCTCCACCTGATCGAGCGGGACCGGACCGCGGTCCGACTTGAAATCCAACAGGTCCCTCAGGCAGATCGGCTCCCGCCCGTTGACGGCCGCAGCGTACTTCTCGTAGTCGGCCCATTCGCCGGAGTGGACCGCCGTGTGCAGGGCATCCAGCACCACGGGATTGAAGGCGTGGCTCTCCCCGTCCCTCCGGAACCGGTAGAAGCCGCCCGGCTCCAGCGCCGCGGCGGCCGGTTCCGCTCCGGTCCCTGCCGCCTGCGGCCCGTACCCCGATGCGTGCAGCGCCAGGACGTCCCTGGCGAGCAGATCGAAGCCGATCCCGCCGATCCGGGAGACGGTGCCGGTGAAGCAGGCTTCGATCACCTCGTTTCCCAACCCGATCGCCTCGAAGATCTGCGCACCCCGGTAGCTCGAGACGCAGGAGATCCCCATCTTGGACATGATCTTGAGGATCCCATCCTCGACCGATTTCTCGTAGTTGGCGTAAGATTGCTCCAGCGTCACCCCCTTGATCGTGCCCTTGGCGTGCGCCCAGGCGATCGCCTGCAGCGCGCCGTAGGGATGGATGGCCGCGGCGCCGTACCCGATCGCCAGCGCGTAATGGTGGATGTCCCACGCCTGCGCGGTCTCGCAGACCAGGGAGGCCCTCATCCGCTTGCCGCGCCGGATGAGGTTGTGGTGCACCGCCCCCACCGCCATCTGCAACGGCATCGCCGCTTGTTCGGCGCTCATCCCGCGGTCGGTGAGGATGAGGATCGTGTGCCCGGCGTCCACCGCGGCGGCCGCCGTTTCACAGAGCCGCCCCAGCGCCTTCTCCAACCCCGCCGGCCCGTCCGAAACCGGAAAGAGGATCGGGATCCGGATCGATCGGAAGGCCGGGTCGCGGAGCCCCTCGATCCAGGCGAGCTCCGGCTCCGAGAGGGCCGGCGAGCCGAACTTGATCCACCGGGCGTGCTCGGGGCTCTCCTCCAGAATCGAGCCGCGCGCGCCGAGGGCGGTGTTGAGCGACATGACGAGCCTCTCCCGCAGCGGGTCGATCGCGGGATTGGTGACCTGCGCGAAGAGCTGCTTGAAGTAGGCGGCCAGGATCCGCGGACGGGTGGAGAGGATGGCCAGCGGCGCGTCATCCCCCATGGAGCCCACCGGCTCCTTGCCGGTCTCGGCCATCGCCTTGACGATGAACTGCAGATCCTCCTGGGTGAGGCCGACGGCCCTCAGGCGCCTCAGAAGCTCCGCCTCGGCGCCGGGCGCGGCTGCGGCATCCGGCGCCGTCACCGGGGGCTTGCCCTCGTTGAGCTTCAGGAGATCCGGCCGGAGCATGTTGGAATGAACCCAGGCGGCGTACGGCTTTCGCTCGGCCAGCTCCTGTTTGATCTGGTCGTTCCGCAGCACCCGCTTGCGCGCGGTGTCCACCGCCAGCATCTGGCCGGGCCCCAGCCGGCCCGACTCGATCACCTGCGCCTCGTCGATATCCACGATCCCGACCTCCGATCCGAGGACCACGAGCCCGTCCCGCGTGATCTTGTACCGCGCCGGCCGCAGGCCGTTCCGGTCGAGGGCCGCCGCCGCGATCACCCCGTCGGTGATGGCCAGCGCCGCCGGGCCGTCCCACGGCTCCGACAGGCACGCCTGGAATTCAAAGAAGGCCTTCGTCTTCTGGTCCATGCCCGGCATGTTCTGCCACGCCTCGGGAACCAGGATTGTCATCGCATGGAGCAGCCCATAGCCGGACGAGACCAGCAGCTCCAGCGCGTTGTCCAGCATGGCCGAGTCGGATCCGCCCGCCTGGATCACAGGAACCAGGTCCTGGATCCGGCCTCCCCAAACCGGGGACTTGAGCTCCGGCTCGCGCGCCCGCATCCAGTTCCGGTTGCCCAGGAGGGTGTTGATCTCCCCGTTGTGGCCCAGGTACCTGAACGGCTGGGCCAGGATCCAGTTGGGGAAGGTGTTCGTGGAATAGCGCTGATGGAAAAGCGCGATCGCCGTCTCGAAGGCCGGGTCGGTGAGATCCTCGTAGAAGTGGTTGAGCTGCGGGGCGACGAGGAGCCCCTTGTAGACGATCGTCCGCGAGGAGAAGGAGGGGATGTAGCACTCCTCCAGGCGCGCCTGGGCAAAGGCCTTCTCGATGAGCCGCCGCGTGTAGTAGAGGTGCCGCTCGTAATCAAAACCGTAACCGGGGTCTGACCCCGCGGGGTCAGACCCCCTCAGGTTTTCGCCTTTTCGATTTGGCTTCCCGACCAGCAGGTGCTGGATCGTCGGCATGGTGGCCAGCGCCCGCTCTCCGAGCGCGTCCGGGTTGACCGGCACCTCGCGCCAGCCGTACAGGGTCAGGCCCTGTTCGCGCATGATCCGCTCGGCGATCCCCTTCGCGGAGAGCCGGGCACTCGGGCTCTGCGGGAAGAAGAAGACGCCGACGGCCAGATCCTGGACGTTGGCCTTGCCGTTGCCGCAGCCCAGCCGGGCCAGCTCGCGGGCAAACAGCTTCCGGGGGATCTGCGTCAACACCCCCGCCCCGTCGCCGGACTTGCCGTCTGCCGAGACCGCACCCCGGTGGGTGACACAGCAGACCCCCTGGATCGCCATCCGCAGGATCCGGTGGCTGGGCTTGCCCGAGACATCGGCCACAAAGCCGACCCCGCAGGAGTCCCGTTCGAATTCAGGTTGCCAAAGTGTCTTCATGGTATCGATCTATCCTTACTGTAGATTGTAGCACGGCCGGGTGGACCCGGTTCAGGCGGAGCGGCGGACCAGCACCACGGTCACCGGCCCGATCCGGGATCGGATCTTGACCAGGAGCGGGATGCGATCCTCGTCGGCGCTGAGCCAGACGCGGGCCTGCGCCCCGTGGAAGAAGGGAACCGGATAGGCCAGCTCCACCCGCCCCTCCACCGCCGGCCGCTCGCCCAGCCGGCCGACCCGGACCATGTGGGCCCGGATCACCTGCCCCTTCAGGGCCCAGTTCTTCCCATCGGCGGAGATCTCCAGCGGCACCGTCTTTCCCAGCTCCAGGGGGATCGTCCGCACGTAGTAGAGCATGCTGAGGCCGTCTTGCGTGGCGGGCTGGATGCTGACGGTGACCTTCCTGTCCTCGGGCAGCTCGTGCAGGGCTGTCGCCATGGAGCGATCGAAGGTGATGATGCTCTCGTGCTCCCGCCAGTGCCGTCTCACATACGACTCGAATCGGTGGGGCGCGGCGGTGCTCGGATCCACCCAGCTCGTCAGCCGGACCCGGACCGGATAGAGGGCCTGAAGGTACCAGTTGGATCGCGCCTGGAAACTCAGCTCAAGAAGATCCCTGCGCTCCTTGTCCGATGGCCTCGAGGTCTGAAGCGTGGCCGTTCCGACCGGAATCCCCCACCAGGAAACCTCATAGACCAGCTCCTCGCCCACCGGCAGGCTGGTCAGCGGCGGGGTGATGGAGCCCGGCGCCTTGCCCGCAGCCGTCGCCGCAGACGGGCTGGGCGGGCTGGGCAGGATGCTGGCCCTCGCGCAGCCGGCCACGAGCGCAAGACCCAGCAACAGCCGCCACGCTTTGTCAGCTCGCACAGAGTCCCCCCGCGCATTCCGCGGCAGCAACCACCTCGTCCACCGTCACCGCCTGCAGGCAAACGAAGCCGATCGGGCACCGGTGCGCCAGACACGGCCGGCAGCCCACATCCTGATGAAGCACCAAGCTCCGCGGCCCCGTCGGGCCCCAGCGCGTGGGGCTCAATCCCCCGCCCCACCGGCCGAAGATCGCCACCACCGGTGTGCCCACGGCACAAGCCAGATGAACCGGCCCGCTGTCGTTGGAGATGAGGCACCGGGCCCGGCGCAGGAGGCAGGCCAGCTCGCCCAAGCCAAATATCCCCAGCGCCGGTGTGACCTGCGCCCACATGCGGCTGACCACCTCCCGGCCGGCGGAAGGATCGTCCGGGCCGGTCACCACGACCACGCGGGCTCCGTGCCGGGTTGAGAGCAAGTCCCCCACCTCTGCGAAACGCTCCGCCGGCCAGCGCTTGGAAGGGCAGCTCGCGCCCGGGTGCAGGACAATCAAGGGAAGCTCTCCGACGACCCCGTGCCCTCGGAGGAAGGCGTCGACCTTCGCCTCCTGCTCCGGCCGGATCGGGACAAGGAGATCCCGCCGTGTGCCCTCCGCGCCGATCAACCGCAGGAGATCGAGATTATACTCCAGCTCGTGGCGGTTGCCCTCCCTTTTCACGTAGGGCAGCCGATGGGTGAGCAGCCAGGGCAGCCGGCGCGCGTACCCCACCCTTCGCCGGATCCCCGCCAGCCACGTGACAAGGATCACCCGGTTGGTGGAGTGGAGGATGACGGCCGTGTCGAACCGATCCGCCCTCAGGGCGGAGGCGAATCTCCAGCTCCCCATCCAGCTCTTCTCGCTCCCCTCCTTATCGTACAGGAGGACGGCGTCGAGATCCGGATGGCCCTCCACCAGCTCACGGTTCTCGGGACGGACCATCATCCCCAGGTAGGCATCCGGGAACGCCTCCCGCAGCGAGCGGATGACCGGGGTGGAGAGGACGACATCCCCGATCCGGTCGGTGCGGACGATAAGGACGCGAGGAGCGGTCATGCCATCCCTAGCGGCGAGCCCCGCGTCGGGGATGCCCGGCGGTGCGGCGTCGGAAGGCCGAGCGGGCATGGATCCCGAGGACCTTGGTCCGAGGGAGAGCGAGGCCGGACGCCGCAGTGAGGCCCGGCACGCTGGGCCGGGCCGAACGGCGCGAGCCGGGCGACCCGGCGGGGGGCTCGCCGCCAGCGAGGTTACTTCGCACCGCTCGCAGGGACATCGGCTAGCTCTCCAGGATCTTCGCGGCAGCCTGGTACACCTCCTCGGCCGGCAGCCACCGCATGCACTCGTGGCCGTACGGGCAGAGGGCCCGCTCGCAGGGTGCGCAGACCAGGGGCAAACGGACCACGCGTGAGCGGGGGCCGCGCGGCCCGTACTTCCTCTCGTCCGTCGGGCCAAAGATCGCCACCGTCGGGACCCCCATGAGATCCGCCGCGTGCAGGCCGGCGCTGTCGTTCGTGATGACCAGCGCCGTCCGCGCCAGAAGCGCCGCCAGCTGCCGCAGCGAGGTCTGCCCGACGAGATCGGTGGCCCGCCCGCGCATCGCTGAAGCGACCTCCTGCGCGATCGGCCGCTCCGATTCCTCGCCGACGAGGAGGATCTGCGCGGAGATCTCGCGGATGAGCCGGTCCGCCACCTCGGCGAAGCGCGGAGCGGGCCAGCGCTTCAGGTGGCTGCGCGCACCGGGAACCATCACCACGGGACGGAGCCCGGCCGAGAGCTGCGCCTGAACCCACGCCTCCTCCTCGGGCCCGAAGGGCAGACGAACGGCATCCCCGCCCGCGCCGATCCCCAGCGACCGGACCAGCGCCAGGTGACTCTCTGTACGGTGCATGCCGGATCGGTCCTGCCCGCGCCAGAGCGGCGTCCGGCGCCCGGCCGGAATGAGAAAGGGGATCAGGGAATGCCTGAAGTCCACCACCCAGTCGAATCGGACGCGCGCCAGACGGAAGATCAAAGCGGCCTGGCGGATCAAAGAGGCCCGCTTCTCCCAGATCCAGACCCGGTGCACGCGCGGGTCCGCCTCGAACAGCTCCCGGGTCCTGGGGGAAGCCAGCAGATGAAACTCGGCGGAGGGCCGCGCCCGCCACAGTGCCCCGATGGCCGGGTAGGTCAGGAGGGCATCGCCCAGATTGCTCAGACTGATGATCAGAAACCTCATGGGGTCTGACCCTCCGGGGTCTGACCCTCCGGGGTCTGACCCTCCGGGGTCTGACCCTCTGGGGTCTGACCCTCTGGGGTCTGACCCCGGTTCAAAAGCCGTGCGGCCTGCTCCAACACCTCCTCCACCGCGATCTGATGCATGCAGAGGTTCACCGGGCAGTGCAGGCGGTAGCAGGGAACCGGACAGCCGATGGAGCCGAAGAGGACCGCCGTGCCCTGCCCAGCCGGTGGTCCGGTCAGCTCCGGCTTCGTGGGCCCGAACAGCCCGATGACCGGGATGCCGACGGCTGCACCCAGGTGCAGCGGCCCGGAATCGTTGGAGAGGAGCAGCCGCGCGTGCGCGAGAAGCGCCCCCAGCTCGCGAAAGCTCGTCCGGCCGGCGGCCGCGAGCGCCGGCCCGCGCATCCTGCCCCGGATCTCCTCAACCAGAGCCCGATCCCCTTCCCCTCCGACAAAGAGCACGCGCGCGCGGAATCGGTCCCTCAAGTCATCCGCCAGGCGGGCGAAGTTTCCCGCCGGCCACCGCTTGAGCCGCCAGTTGGCGCCGGCGTGCAGGGCGACCAGCGGCTCCCCTTCTTCCACCCCGAGCTCCCGCAGGAGGCGCTCCGCCGCGTCCCGGTCCTCCCGGCGGATCCCGATCTCGTACTGCATGCCGTCACGCCGGATTCCGTCCGCCTCCACCATCCGCAGAAACCATTCCGCCTTGTGGATCGAATCGGGCGCAGGAGGATCGGCCGCCGTGGTGAGCAGCCATCCCCGCTTCCACGTCCGGTAGCCGACCCGGTGCGGAATACCGGCGGCCCGGACCCAGAGCGCCCGGGTGAGGGAACGGTGGAAGAGATACGCGGCATCGAACCGCTCCTCCCGCAGCCGGCGGATGATCCTCCCCCAGCGGAAAAGGTTCGGCAGGCCCCGGACCTCCTCCAGCAGGATCACCTCATCCAGGTTCGGATTGCCCTCCAGGAGATCCAGCCCCCGCGGGGGAACCAGGCAGGCGATGAAGCTGTCCGGGTGCGCCCGGCGGATCGCCCGGATCGCCGGGGTCATGAAGAGGAGGTCCCCCAGCCAGTTCACTGCCACGATCAGGATCCGTTTACGAGAGGGCGCCGGCATAGACCTCTTCCACCTCCTGAACCACCCGCCTCAGGTCAAATCGCTCCTGCGCCTCACGGCGAGCCGCCTCGGCCATCCTCTTTCTCGTGCCCTCATCCCGCAGGAGAGACCGGATCGCCTGCTCCAGGGCCTGCGCGTCCTGCGGAGGAATCAGGAGCCCGCTCCTGCCGGACTCGATCATCTTGGCAGGCCCTCCCGCCCAGGAGGAGATCACCGGAACCCCCGCCACCATCGCCTCCGCCAGGGAAAGCCCGAATCCCTCCCGATCGGATGGCGAGACGAAGAGCTGCATCACTGCGAGGGGGATCCGCGCATCCTCCACCGGCGGCGAGAGGATGACCCGGTCGGCGATTCCCAGCTCATACGCCAGCCGGACGAGCTCTTCACGGCTCGGGCCATCCCCGACGAGCAGAACCTGCAGGCGGGGGAACTCGCCGAGCAGACCGCGCGCGGCCCTGAGGACAAGATCCAGCCCTTTCACCGGGCTGAGGCGGGCGACGGCGCCCACGACCGGCTCCCCCCAAAGACCGTGGCATTCCCGGAACCGGCGGGCCTCTTCGGGCGGAGGCGGCACCAGGAAGTGCTCGACGTCCACGCCGTTCCAGATCAGCTTCACCTGATGGGGCGGAACCAACCGGTACTCCTTGACCAGGCGATCCCTCGAGGGCTCGGAGATCGCCATCACCGTCTTGCCCCAGCACCGGAGCAGCCGGCGCCCGATCCGCCGGCGGTAGAGCCCGTGGCACGTTGAAACGTAGGGGACGCCGGTCAGCGCACCGGCCATCCCGCAGAGAATCTGGGTGACGCGGGTGTGGGCGTGGAGGATCTCCGGCCTCTCCGCGCGGATGATCCGCAGCAGGCGAGGCAGGGCACTCAGCCAGATCTTCGGGTTGAACTCACTCGAAGTCCGGCACCGGATCCGGTGATGGGAAATCCCTTCGCGCGCGAGGCGCCGCTCCAGCCAGCCGCCGCCGGAGACGACGATCGGCTGATGGCCGCGCCGCTTCAGCCCCCGCGCCAGGCCGGTCACGTAGACCGGGATGCCGCCCATCTCGAGGTGGGTGGTGGCCATCAGGATCTTCACCCCACCCCCTCCCTGGCCGGCGATGCCCAGGTCCGAACCATCCCCGCTTCGGGGAGCGCCCCGCCCGCGCGCCGCCCGCGATCCCCTCCCCATTCCCCAACCTCCGGCGGCGGAACGGGGGTGGCCGGGAAGAGAGGCCTGCGCCAGGATCCCGCGGGCAGGGTCACAGGAAGCTCCGCACCGCTTCCAGCACGTCGTCCACCCCGATCCGGCGCATGCACTCCATGCGGCCCTCCCCGCCGCGGTAGCAGCTCCGCCGATAGCAGGGGCTGCAGGGAAGATCCACGCGGAACAGCTTGAGCTGCGGGCTGGGCGGCAGGTGCCGCACCGGATCGGTGGGCCCGAAGAGGGCAACAAGCGGAGTCCCCGCGGCCGCCGCCACATGAAGCGGCGCGGAGTCTCCTCCGATGAAGACGCGGCAGCGGCCGAGCAGCACGGCCAGCTCGTTCAGGGAAGTGGCCCCCACCGCCATCACCGGCTTGGCCTGCGCCGCGCGGTGAATCTCCTCGCAGAGGGCCCGCTCCCCCTCCGAGCCCACGAGAACAACGCGCGCCTTGGCCTGATGAGCCAGGCGATCGATGAGCTCAACGTAGCGTTCGGCCGGCCAGCGTTTGGAGGCCCACCGCGCACCCGGATGCACGCCGATGAGCGGCTGATTCTGGGCGACCCACGATTCCCCCAGCAGCTCCCGCACCCGCTCCTCATCCACCGGCCCGGGCCACAGCTCCAGGTGCTGGGCGGCCGCCTGGATCCCCAGCCACTGGAGGAGCCGCAGCTGCTGTTCCACCGGCGGGGTCGGCCCCTCCGGCGGAGGCACCTTGTGGGTCAGGAGCCAGCTCCAGCGCCGGCCCGCGAAGCCGTAGCGCTGCGGGGCGCCGCTCAAGCATCCCAGCCAGTGGCTGACCCGATTGTTCTGAAAATCGACCACGAGATCCACCTGGAGGTCCCGCAGGCGGGCCCCCAACCGCAGCAGCCCGGATAACGAACCGTCGCGAAGGGAATCGTAGACGATCAGGTCATCCAGGTAGGGACAGCGGTGGAGCAGCTCCCGCTGGTCCCTGCCCACAACGACCGAGAGAAACGCCTTCGGAAACCGCTCCCGCAGGGCGCGCAGCGATGGGGTGGCCAGGACCACATCGCCGGCGGCGCTGAGCTTCATGACGAGGAGCCGGAGCCGCTCGGCGCTCTGACGGTACACCTCCAGCGTATCGCTCACCATCCTCGAAAGCGGGTAAACCGTCTCGACCCGCCGGCGGTTCTCATGGGCCAGCTCCGCAGCAAGCTTCCGGTCCCTGAGCAGGGTCGACATCGCCGTCGCCAAGGCGACCGGATCTCCGGGGGGAACCAAAAGCCCGGTCCTGCGATCCAGGATCACCTCGGGGACTCCCCCGACCCGGGTCGCCGCCACCGGAACGCCGGCCGACCCGGCCTCGATCAGGACCCGGCCGAACGCCTCCTGCCCCGTGGAAGACAGGACGATCAGGTCGGTCTCCTGAAGGAGCCGCGGGACATCCGACTCGTGGCCGGTGAACTCCACCCTGTCCTGCAGGTCCAGGTGAGAAACGAGCGACTTGAGCTGCGCCAGATACCTGGCATGCCGGGGGTCCGCATCCCCGACGATCTTCAGGCGGGCGCGCGGGAAGCTCCTGGAAAGGATCCCGAAGGCCCGGAGGAGCTCCCGATGACCCTTGAACGGCGTCACCCTCCCGATGGCGGCGATCCTCCATTCCCCCTTCGGCGCCTCCAGCCGGAGCTCCCTCCACGGAAAGCGGCCCAGATCCACCCCGCGGGGGATCACGCGGATCCGCTCCGGCGGGACATGGAAAAGATCGATCATGTGCCGGGCGATCCGCTCGGAGTTGGCGATCACCATCCGGCCCCAGCCCATCACCCGGCTGAAGGGATGATTCGCATAGTAGCCGTGCGCGGTGGTCACAAAGCAGGGGATCCGCTGGCGCGACCCCACCCGGAAGCCGGCCCGCGCCGCGACCCGGCGCCAGGCCAGATACCCGATGAGGGCCGGAACGCGGCTGCGGGCATGCACGACATCCACGCCGTGCGATTCCAGGATCTCGGCCACCCGCGGAACCAGGCGCAGCGCCGTCCAGGGATTCTTCCGGTGGATCGGCAGCGCATAGTGGATGGCACCTGCCGCCTCCAGCTCCCGGACCAGCGGGCCGCCGGAAGAGATCACGATCGCCCGGTGCCCGCCGGCGGCGAGGGACCGGGCCAGATCCACCGTGCCGGTTTCCACCCCGCCGCCCTTGAGCGAGGGGACCATCTGCAGAACGGTCAGGACCATCGGGCCGTCAGAACCACCGCTTCAAGAACTCCACCGCGGGATCGGCCTGCGGGGCCTCTCCTTCGCCGGGCCGCCCTGCGATCTCCGCGACCGCTCGGCCGACCTCTTCCGCCTGCACCAGGGCCACCTTGCCCCGGGAGTGCATTCCTTCCAGGAACCGCCGGTACTTCGACGCCCGGGAGAAAAGCCCGTCTCCCCTCGGAGGGAAAACCACCACCGGCTTCGCCGCCTCGGCCGCCTCCGAAACCATGGAGATCGAATCGCCGGAAACCACCATGGCATCGGCCAGGCCGAGGATGCAGGGGACCGCCTCGGAGGGATCGGCGAGCCCTTCCGCCTGCGCGTGATTGACCAGGGCGAGAAGCCGGCAGCGGGGGTTGCCGGCCAAGGCCCGCTGGAGCCAGCTCTCCAGCTCAACCGGGGTCCTGCGGGAAGTGGTCACCAGGAGCTCCGCGTCCTCCTTCTCGGCAGCCGAGAGAAGCCCCTGCACCACCTGCTCCACATCCCGCGGCTCCAGCCGGACCCCGCGCGTGGGTCCGCCCAGCAGCAGCCCCCACCGGCGCCGGGAAGAGAGGTTCAGCCGTCTGCGCCAGTCTTCCAGCTGCCTCTCCTCACAGGAGCGCTCCGGGCCGAGCGCCCCGTCCATCACCAGGAGGTTTCCCCCGGTGGATGCGTGGGGTCGGTCATGCCGCGGGATCACCGCCAGGTCAAAACGGCGCCGGGAGGGAATCCGAGGGTCTGTCACATGAATCGGCCGGGCCCGGATCGCCCAGGAGAAGAGCAGATTCACCGCCGCGGTCGAACCGCCGCAGGAGATGCAGAAATCAGCGAACGCCCCGCCCAGCTCCCGCGCCGTCTCCGGCGTCAGGGCCCAGCGCAACAGGCGTTCCCCCCCGCGGAATTTCCGGGGCACAACGGAAGCGACCGCCGCCAGAAGGTTTCTCCGCAGGGGCGACCGGAAGGCCACCTCCACCGTTTTCAGCGAAACGAGCGAGCGATTGCCGGCTCCCATCCGGTGATCGCTCGACATCCGCTGGCCCCAAGCCGCCTCGATCCGCTGCGCCAAACCCCTGGACTGATTCAGGTGGCCCGCTTTTCCGTCGCTGAGGATCAGGATCCGGCGCTCCGGCGTCGATTTCCAGCGGCGGTGGAGCCAGAGCCACTGCTCCGGGTGCCTGCGGACGAAGCGCTCCAGCACCGCCAGATAGGCCGCCACCCCTGCATGGATCCGCTCATCCATCGTCCCCTCTTCCGGGATCGCCAGCGGCTCCTCCACCACCAGGAGATGGGACGGCCCTCGCTGGCGGACCATGAAAACCGGCAGGATCGGTGCTCCCGTCGACAGGGACAGGCCGATGGGGCCCGGCGCTGTCGAGGCGGTTCGGCCGAGGAAGGGGCAGAGCACCCCATGCGAACCGCCGTCCTGGTCGGCCAGGATCCCGATGATGCCGCCCTTTTGAAGGCCCTGGACGAGCTGCCGGACCGCGAAGCCCTTGGTCACGACCTGACACCCCTTCGATTCCCGGTAACGGGTGAGCAGCCGATTCAGCCGAGGCCACCCCTGTTCGCGGGCAAGCACCTGCGTGGGATAACCGTGCAGGGCCCCGGTGATGCTGATGAGCTCCCAGTTCCCGAAGTGGCCGGTGAGGAAGATGACCCCCTTGCCCTGCGCCAGGGCCGCCTCCAGTCTCTCCCGGCAGCCGGGGGCGACCTTGACCCAGCGATCCACATAGGCCCGGTCGATCCGCGGGATCGCGGCAATCTCCATCAAGGTAACCCCGAGGTTCTCGAACAGCACCCGGACGATCCGGTGCAGTTCCTCCGGCCGGCGGCTGGATCCGAATGCCGCGCGCAAGTTTGCCAGCGCCACCACCCGCCGCGAGGGGAACAGGCGATAGAAGAGGCGTCCGGCCGCCGCCCCGGCAGCCGCATTCCAGTGAGGAGGCAGCCGCTGGGCGAGGGCGCTAACGCCCCTGGCCAGCCAGTACAGAACGGATTCGGTGTAGAAGCTCGTCTTCATCGGGTTCAAATCGGGGGGCTACCTCAAGGACCAGGAGATCACAGCCCTTGAGATCAGCCCCCACCGCCTCCAGGAGCCGCCTGGGGATGCGGATCGCATCCTTGGCGGTTGTCACGAGGGTGCGCACGTCATGCCCCCGGCATCGGGCCATGATCTTCACCAGCTCTCCGACCGTGTACGGGTGATGGTCCCGGAACCGGAACCGCAGGACCGCGCGCCCGCCGAGCGCGGCGACGGTGGATTCAAACAGGCCCGGAGCGGCGATAGCGGCCAGCGTGCAGAGCTTCCGGCCCTTCAGGGTGTCGAGTGGCAGCGCACGGCGCGAGGGCCACCTCCACAGCCCGGCGGGCTCCAATCCCATCCGGAAGATCGGAGCCCGGGGATTCACCTGCCGGAGCTGGTCCTCCACCGCGGCGAGCCCCCCGGCCTTCGCATTCCCCTTCTTGATCACAAGCAGATCCGCGCGGGCCGCGGCGGAGGCCGGCTCCCTCAAGCTGCCGCGGGGGATCAGATGGCCGTTGCCGAAAGGGGCCGAGGAATCGACCGCCAGGATCTCGAAATCCTTGATCACTCTCCACTGCTGATAGCCGTCGTCCAGGAGCAGCAGGTCCGCTCCGAGCTCCCCGACGGCGCGCCGGCCGCTCCGGATCCGGTCGGGCCCCACGAGGACCGGGATCGGACGCAGCCGGTCGGTCATGAGCGCGGACTCATCCCTGCCGTAGCCGCGGGTGAGCACCGCCACGCGCCGGCCCATCTTCTCGAAGGCCCGCGCCAGGTAGATAACCAGCGGGGTTTTGCCGGTTCCCCCCCACGTGAGATTCCCCACGCTCACCACCGGGACACCGAGGCGGTGCCTCTTCAGGATCCCCTTCCGGTAGGCGAGTCCAACCGCCTGCAGCCCCAGCCGGTAGATCCCCTCTCCCAGCGAAAGAAGCACCCGTGTCACTTTCTCGCCAGCGCCGGTCCCCACCGGCGGAACAGGAACTCGGCCGTCCGGTCGGCTGCCCCCTGATGCTGACCCACCACGGCCCGCGCACGCGCCCCCAACTCCGCAGCCGCCCGGGGATCCTGCAGGAGCCGCCGGATCGCCTCCTCCAGCTCCTGGGCGGTGCGGGTGATCACCATGGCCTTGGCCTGCTCAAGCTCCTCGGCGATTGCGCTGAAGTTGTGCAGGTGCGGTCCGGTCAGGATTGGCCGGCCGGCCGCTGCCGGCTCCACCAGATTGTGCCCGCCGTGCGGGATCAAGGAGCCGCCGATGAAGACCAGATCGCTGGCCCGGTACAGATCGGCCAGCTCCCCCAGGGTATCCAGGACAATGATCGGATCTTCTCCCTGTCCCGGCCGCGAAGCCGCGTTCCCCTGTCCCGGCTGGCCCAGTTTGGACCGCCGGACGGAGATCAGGCCGGCCGCCCGGATCTCCTGCTCCACCTCCGCCACCCGCTCCGGGTGCCGCGGCGCCACCAGCAGGCGCAGATGCGGGAACTCCGACTTGAGAAACGAATAGGCCTGCAGGATCGGCAGATCCTCGCCGGAGTGCGTTGATCCTGCGGTCCACAGGACCGAGCGGGAGGAGAGGCCCAGCCGCTGCCGCCACGCCGCCGGTGCACCGCCATCCGACGCCTGCGAAGCCGGCTGGTCCCACTTGACGTTGCCGGTCACGGCGATCCGGTCCTTGGCGGCGCCGATCGCCGCCAGCCGGCGCGCATCCTGCGGGCTCTGCGCGAGGAAAAAGCCCACGGGCGCCAAGGCCCACTGCATGAAGGGCCGGATCCAGAGATACCGGCGGTACGCCCGCGGTGAGATCCGTCCGTTGACCACCGCGATCGGAACCTTCGCCCGATCCAGCTCCCGCAGGAGGACCGGCCACAGCTCGGTCTCCAGGCAAAGGAACAGCGTGGGGCGAATCGCCCGGATCGCCCGGCGGACGGCCGGCGCCAGATCCCACGGCAGGTAAAGGAGCTGGTCCTGGCCGGGCCGGATCGCCCGCTCAGCCACCTGGCGGCCGGTCGGGGTCACTGTCGTCATCACCCATCCCCTTCCCGGAATCTCCCGCCGGATCCGCTCGAGGAGCGGCCGGGCGGCCAGAACCTCGCCCACGCTGACCGCATGAATCCAGACCGGCCCATCCAGATTCGCCAGTGCCCGGCGGCGCTCCAAGGGGTACAGCCCAAGCCGCTCCCGCAGGCCCGGCAGCCCCCGGCCCCGCGCGAGGCGCGCGAGCAGGTATCCCGCCCCAAAGAGAATCAATCCCGCCTGATAGATCCAGAGGAGGAGCGCCGTCATGCCCGGGTCCCTATGCCCTCGGGTGCGCCGAGTCGTACACCCGCTTGAGCCGCTCCGTGGTCACGTGCGTGTAAACCTGAGTGGTGGTGAGGGAGCTGTGCCCCAGAAGCTCCTGAACCGCTCGCAGGTCCGCTCCCCGGTCGAGCAGGTGTGTGGCGAAGGAATGCCGCAGCGCGTGCGGGGAAACCTTCAGCGCGGCTCCCGCCTGGGCGAGGTAGCGGTTGAGGATCCGCCTCACCGATCGGTCCGTGAGCCCGCCGCGCCGGAAGTTCTGAAAGAGCGGCCGATCCGGCAGATCGTGGCGCGGTTCCAGGGTTTTCAGATAGCGGCGGATCGCCTGCACGCTGTAGGAGCCCACCGGAACCAGGCGCTCCTTCCGGCCCTTGCCGACCACCCGCAAGCTCCCGCCGATCAGGTCCACATCGTGGATCTTCAGGCCCACCAGCTCGCTCACCCGCAGGCCGGTCGAGTAAAGGGTCTCCAGAATGGCCCTGTCCCGGCAGGCAGAGAAATCCTCCCCCTGGGGGGCTTCCACCAGCCGCGCGGCCTGCTCGACGCTGAGAAACGCCGGGAGGTGCCGGTCCTGCTTGGGCCGGACCAGCCCCAGCGCCGGGTTGGATGCCAGATGCCCCTCCCGGTGAAGGAACCGGAAGAAGGACCGGACGGCGGCAATCCGCCTGGCCACCGTCGCCTTGGAGAGCCCGCGGCTGCGCTCCTCCGCGGCGAACTGGCGCAGCGCCAGGAGGTCCACCTCCTCCCAGGGCCGCTCCCCCAGCGCCCGCCTGAGGAGGGAAAGGTCCTTGGCGTAGTTGCGCAGGGTATGAGCGGAGGCGTTCCGCTCGATCTTGAGAAAATCCAGGAATTTCCCGATGGCACGATCCACGGCGAACCCTCCGAGCCGGCTCCTAGGAGGCCGCCCTGGGCAACTCCCTTTCGATGTGGCGGCAGGCGGGAAACCGGGAGCAGCCGTAGAAGAGCCCGCGGCGGGAGCGTCGCTGCACCAGCTCCCCGTCGCAGTCCGGTTCAGGGCACTTCACCCCGGTCGTGATCGGCTTGGCGAACTTGCACTCGGGAAAGCCGGAGCAGCTCAGGAACTTCCCGCGCCGGCCCCACTTGATGACGATCACCCGGCCGCACTGGGGGCATTTCTCGTCGGTGGGCACCGGCTCCTGCTTCACCGACTTCATCTGCTCCGCCGCCGTCTCCAGCGCCTGGGCGAACGGCCCGTAGAACTCCCGCACGCACTCCACCCACGCCTGCTGCCCATCCTCGATCTCGTCCAGCTCCTTCTCCATGTGGGCGGTGAACCGGACATCCAGCACCTTGGGAAAATGCCGGGACAAGAGGTCCGTCACCGTCTCCCCCAGATCCGTCGGAACCAGCGCCCTGCCCTCGCGATGGACGTATCCGCGCGTGGAGATCGTCAGCACCGTCGGCGCGTAGGTGGAGGGCCGGCCGATGCCGAGCTCCTCCATCGTCTTCACCAGCGAGGCCTCGGTGTAGCGGGCCGGCGGCTTCGTGAAGTGCTGGCTGGGCTCGATCTTCAGGGCCTTCAGCCGCTCCCCCTTGGCCAGGGGCGGGAGGATCTGGCCTTGGCCCTCCTCCTCATCCTGGCGGAAGAGCTGAAGGAAACCCTGGAAGAGGATGCGGCTGCCCGTGGCCCGGAAGCCGCATCGGCCGGCGGTGATCTCGACGCTGGTCACCTCCACGCGGGCCGATGCCATCTGGCTTGCCACGAACCGGTTCCAGATCAGGGTGTACAGCTTGAGCTGATCCGGCGTCAGATGCCCCTTCACCGACTCCGGCATCCGGAAGGCCGAGGTGGGACGGATCGCCTCGTGCGCCTCCTGCGCGCCGCGCCGCGAGCGGTACCGGCGGACCGACTCGGGAAGGAACGGCTTGCCGTATCGCTCCTGGATGAACCGGCGCGCCTCCGCCTGGGCCTCCTGCGCCACCTGAACCGAGTCGGTCCGCATGTAGGTGATGAGGCCGACGGGGCCCTCCGGCCCCAGCTCGATTCCCTCGTAGAGCTGCTGCGCCACGCGCATCGTGCGGGCTGTGCTGAAGCCCAGCTTGTTGAAGGCCGCCTGCTGGAGCGTGCTGGTGGTGAAGGGCGGCGCCGGGTGCCTCTGGATCTCCTTCTGTGAAACCGAGGCCACCGTGAACGGCTGACCCTCCAGCTCCCGGACCAGCGCCTGCGTCTGCTCGCCTGTCCGAAGCTCCGCCTTCTTTCCGTCAACGGTCTCGAGGGTTGCCGTGAAGGCGGCCGGCAGCTTGCCCGCTTCCTTCGCCGCCTGCTTCAGCTTCTCGAGCGTGGCCGTGATCTCCCAGTATTCCTGCGGGATGAAAGCGCGGATCTCCCTCTCCCGATCCACGATGAGCTTCAGCGCCACCGACTGGACCCGGCCGGCGCTCAAGCCCCGTCCCACATTTTTCCACAGGAGCGGCGACAGCGTGTAGCCGAGGATCCGGTCCAGGATCCGGCGCGCCTGCTGGGCCTGCACCTTGTTCTCGTCGATCTTGCGCGGATGCTCGAAGGCGGCGCGAACCGCGGCCGGGGTGATCTCATGGAAGACGGCCCGGTGGACCTTCTTGCCTTTGCCGAGCAGGGCCGCCAGATGCGCGGAGATCGCCTCACCCTCCCGGTCCGGATCGGTGGCCAGGTAAAGCTCCCGGTAATCGGCCGCCGTCCCCTTCAGCTCCTTGACGATCTTCCGCTTCTTGAAGATCACGATGTACTTGGGCGTGAAATCGTTCTTCAGATCCACGCCGAACTGGCTGGAGGGAAGATCCATCACGTGCCCCTGGGACGCGATGACCTTGTAGCCGCCGCCCAGGAAACGGTCCAGCGTCCTCGCCTTGGTGGGCGACTCGACGATGACCAGCGCCGCCTTCTTCATTAACGGAGGACCCAGGGACGACGTTTCACGCCGAGGGGCCTTGACCCCAGACCCATTGCCATCCTCTGCATGGAAACGAGGATGCGGATCTTTCTTTCGATGGGGAGCCCGCCCAGCTCCCGCCGCCTGAGCCGCTTGGCCAGGAAGAGAGCCTGGATCTTTGGTGGTGCTCGACGCCTACTCTCCATAGAACCGCCTCTTGAATCCGCCCCACTTGCGCCGAAGCCCATGTCGCTTCAGGACTCCGGCCAAACGACTCTTGTCCACGGTCGCCTCCTCCAGAAGCTGAACCATTCGAGCTCTGTCTTTGGGCCGATCCGTCTGGAGCATGATCGCCAGAAGATGTTCCACGCGAAGGACCCGCGTTTCCGTCTTCCGACACAGCCGTTGCACCGACTCTCTTACCGCTTCCTCCACCAGATCGTTGTAGGCGGGGATGAACTGGACCGGGACGCCTTCAATCACGACGTGCTCCCGCTGGGCCGGATACCCTTTCCTCCGCAGGGACCCGTAGAGGGAAGACAGGTCGATCAGCTTTCCTGCCGGCTTTGGGAGAAAAACGAAGACGTCCAGATCGTAAGTCAGAAGGGGCTCCATGTAAAAAAGGCCCGCGATGCCGCCCCCGATGGCGTACCGGGCGATCACCCCCTCTTTCTCCAATTCATTCAGCACCCTGAGCGCCTTTTCCATCTCTACGATCCGCCGCCCACGAAATGGACGATCTCCACCTGATCTCCCTCCCGCAGGATCGCTTGGGGAAGCTCCTCCCGCTTCAGGATGTTGAGGTTCAGCTCCACCACCACCAGCTCCGGCCGGAGCCTGAGCTGTTCGAGCAGCGCGGTGAGCGCCGTCCCCTCCGGCAGATTCATCGGATCCCCGTTCACGGTCAGCTTCATTTCAGTCCCTGCGCCTGCCTCATCGCGCCCGGCTGAATCCGCGGCCGGCCACCTGCCGGACCGCCCCCTTGAGCTCCAGGCCGGTCAGCACCGCCAGGAGCTGGGTCGGCGGCAGGGTGGTCGTGCGGGCGATCTCCTCCAGATTCGCGGCGGACCCCACCGGCACCGCCTCAAACACCCGCCTCTCCTCCTTGGAAAAGGTGGGGTCAGACCCCGTAGGGTCAGACCCCGTAGGGTCAGACCCCACCGGGTTGCGGCGTACCTGGTACCGGAGTTGAGGGGCGAGCTCTTCCAGAACATCCGCGACGCTCTCCACGAGGCGGGCTCCGTCTCTGATCAGGGCGTGCGTGCCCCTGCTTCTTTCCGAGGAGACCGGGCCGGGCACCGCGAACACCTCGCGGCCCTGCTCCAGGGCGTGGCGGGCCGTGATCAGCGCCCCGCTCTTCAAGGGGGCCTCCACCACGATGACGCCCAGGCTGATGCCGGCGATCACCCGGTTGCGCTGGGGGAAATGCCAGGGCCGCGGCTCTGCCTCCATGGGAAACTCGGAGAGGAGACAGCCGTTTCCCGCGATCCGCTGCGCGAGCTTGCGGTGCTGGGGCGGGTAAAGATGGGCGAGCCCATGACCGACCACCGCAACGGTCCGGCCCCCGGCCTCCAGCGCCCCCTCGTGGCCGGCTGCGTCAATCCCCTCCGCCAGGCCGGAGACCACCGTGATCCCGCACCCGGCCAGATCCATCGCCAGCCGCCGGGCGGTCTCCAGGCCGTACGGGCTGGCTGAGCGGGTTCCCACGATGGCCACGGCGGCCGCATCCTCCGGAAGCAGCGTCCCCTTGACGTACAGGATCGCCGGGGGATCATGGATCTTCCGCAGCAGATCCGGGTAATCCGGATCCTTCAGGGTCAGCTCCCTCACCTCCGCAGAGAAGGCCTTCGGCCTATCCATTTCCGGTCCTTTCCATGATCTCCTGCACAATCTCCTCCACGCTCCGATCGGTCGTGTCCACGGTGAAGTCGGCCTTCGCGTAGAAAGGGGCCCGCAGCTGAAGCAGCTCCTCGATCCGCCGGCGGGGGTCTCCGCCGGCCAGCATCGGCCGCGATGCGGCGGTCAGCGCGGTCCGCTTGAGGATCACATCGGGGCTGGCCGTCAGGCAAACCACCGCCCCCGCGGATTTGAGCGCGCGGACATTCTCTTCGTCCGTCATGATCCCGCCTCCGGTGGCGATCACGTGCCGGCGCAGGGCGGCGGCCTTCCGGGCCGCCTCGGCCTCCATTCGGCGGAAGGCCGCTTCCCCATCCTCCGCAAAGATCCGCGGGATCGGCTTGCCGCACTCCTTCTCGATCTGGCGGTCCAGATCGAGGAACGGCCGCTTCAGGCGCTGCGCCAGGAGCCGGCCCACCACCGACTTCCCTGTGCCCATGAAACCGACGAGGATGATGCTGCTCAAAACCTCGCGACCTGCCTTCTGTAACCCTCGAAATTTCGCCGGATTTCCGCGAGGCTGTCGCCGCCGAATTTCTCGAGGAACGCCCTGGCCAGCTCGAAGGCCACCACGGCCTCTCCCACCACGCCGGCCGCCGGCACGGCGCTCACATCGGAGCGCTCCACCGTGGCGGCGAACGGCTTCTTCGTCCGGAGGTCCACGCTCATCATGGGCTTGCGCAGGGTGGAGAGCGGCTTCATGTGGATCCGCACGAGGATCGGGCCCCCCACCGACATCCCTCCCTCGAGCCCCCCTGCCCGCACGCTCTTCCGGTAGAAGCCGCGGGCGCGGGAGTGATAGATCTGGTCGTGCAGCTGCGAGCCGAACACGCGGGAGACCTCCGTCCCGGCGCCGATCTCCACCGCCTTGATCGCCTGGATGGACATGAGCGCCCCGGCCAGGCGGCCGTCGAGCTTCCGATCGTAATGCACGTGCGACCCGAGCCCCACGGGGACGTCCAGCGCCACGATCTCCACCGCGCCGCCCACCGTATCGCCGTTCTTCTTGGCCAGATCGATCCGGCGGATCATCTTCGCCTCCGCCCTCGGATCCGCGCAGCGCAGAGGCGAACCTTCCGCCCGCTTCCGGATCTGAGCATGGCTGAGCTTCCCCACATCCGCATCCATCCCGCCCAGCCGGACGACATGGCTGAAGACCGTGATGTCGAACTCCTGCAGGAGCTGCTTCGCCACGGCCCCCACGGCCACCCGCGCGACCGTCTCCCGGGCCGAGGCGCGCTCCAGGACGTTGCGCAGATCCTCATGGCCGTACTTGAGCGCGCCGGCGAGGTCCGCATGCCCCGGGCGGGGCCTTGTCACCTTCGGCAGCTTCTCAATTGAGAAGTCCTTGTTGAACACCTGCAGGGCAATCGGGGATCCCAGCGTCCTTCCGAAGCGAAGGCCGGAGAGGATCTGCACCTTGTCCACCTCGATCGAGGTCATCCGCGCCCCCCGGCCGTAGCCGAGCTGGCGCCGCCTCAGCTCTTCGTCGATGAACCGGGCGGACAGCTCCAGCCCCGCCGGCATCCCCTCCAGGATCGCCAGCAAGCAGATGCCGTGCGATTCACCTGCCGTCAGATAACGAAGCATCAAACCTCCCTCAGCGCGCTCCCAAGCCCAACAGCCCCAGGTACCATCGGATCATCTCGTTCCCCCAGAAGACCGCCGCCAGGGTCCCCAGCGCCAGGAACGGACCGTAGGGGATGAGATCCTTCCGATACCGCACCTTGAGGATCACCCCCACCACCGCCCCGACGACCGGCGCCAGGATGAAGTTCACGAGGAGCACCTTCCCGGTTCCGATCAGGGATCCCACCATCGCCATGAGCTTCACATCCCCGAAGCCCATTGCCTCCTTCCGGAAGATCCATTTTCCGATGACACCAATCCCCCACACCGTCCCCGCCCCCGCCAGGGCCCCTGCCACGGAAGCGATCAGCCCCTCCCATCGGCCGGCGGCGCCGTGCAGCTCCGGCACGTAGAAGCTCAGGATGACGCCGATCGAGATCCCCGGCAGCGTGATCTCATCCGGCAGGATCATCTCCCTCAGATCCACCATCGCCAGCACGATGAGCGCCGCCCCGAAGAGGGCATAGACCAGCGCCAGCGCCGTGAGCTGAAACCGCCAGGCCACCCCCGCCAGCAGGATCCCCGTGGCCAGCTCAACAAACGGATAGCTCCAGGAGATCCCGGCCCCGCAGTGCCGGCAGCGCCCCTTGAGCAGCGCAAAGCTCACCAGCGGGATGTTGTCGTACCAGCGAATCGTCCCGCCGCAGCTTCGGCAATGGGAGCGGCCCTTGACGATCTGCTCCTGCGCCGGCAGGCGCCAGATGCAGACGTTGAGGAACGACCCGACCGCCAGCCCGAACAGAAAAACTGCGCTAATCGCGAGCGGCGAAATCCCCATCTAACCCCTTTTGAGGTTCTCCTCCAGCGCTTGTTTCATGACCGGAAGCACCTTCGCCGCCGGCGCACCGGTCCAGATCTCAAACGAGGCCGCCCCCTGGCCTGCCAGCATCTCCTCGCCGGTCACCACCGCACAGCCGGCCTGCCGAGCCGCCCGGATGAGCTGCGTCTCGCGCGGCTCGTAGACAATGTCGTACACGAGCATGCCGTGGTGAAGGCGCGGGAGGATCCCCTCAGGCACCTCCCCTTCCCCCTTCATCCCCATCGGGGTGGCATTCACGAGCAGGTGGCTCTCCTCCATGGGCAGCCGGTCGCTGTCAGAGCTGGCCGACGCAAAGGTCTCCGATCCGCGAAGCCGGTTGAGCCGCCGGGCCAGCTCCTCTGCCCGACCCGCCCCCGCCGGACGATTCCAGACGGTGAGCGCATGCACCTTGCTCTTCAGCGCAAGCGCCGTCGCAATCGCCTTGGCGGACCCGCCCGACCCCAGGAGGATCACCCTCCAGCCGGACAGGGTGAGCCGCCGGGGCGGCTCCGTGAGGGGCGTTAAAAAACCCTCCCCGTCGGTGCTGGTGCCGACCGGCACACCCTCCTGCATCGCCACCGTGTTGACCGCATCCAGCCCCGTCTCGAGAAGGAACGGATCCAGCCGCGCCGCCTCGCCGCGCGACTTCAACCATCTCCAGACCGCGCTCTTGTGCGGCATGGTCACATTGAATCCATCGAGCCGGGCCCCGTCGGACCTCAGCCAGCCCTCCAGCTTGTCCGGCGGGACCGGGTACTCCCGGTACTCCCCCTTCAGCCCAGCGGCCTCCAACGCCGCCCGGTGCATCCCCGGGGAAAGGGAGTAACCCAGCGGCCATCCGATGATCCCCAGCTTGTAGAATCTCATAGGGGACGCTCCATAAAGGGACACACCTCCTCGCTGCGGACGCCGCAGCCATCCACCCCACCAGACTGTCCCAAAGTGGAGCGTCCCCAATTCACAAAGTGGAGCGTCCCCAATTCAAGGGTTCGGGTGCGCCCGCCGCCTTTCCTTCCGGGCGTGCAGGTGCCGGTTGATCGCCGCCAGGTACGCCCTGGCCGAGGCCTCCAGGATGTCGGTGGCCGCCGACCGGCCGTGCTCGACCCTCCCGTTGGCGGACAGCTTCACCGCCACCTCCCCCAGCGCATCCTTCCCGGAGGTGACCGATTGAATCCCGTAATCCTCCAGCCTCCCCCGGAAACGGGTCAGGCGGTCAATGGCGTTGTAGATCGAGTCCACGGGGCCGTCCCCGCTGGCCGCCCCCTCGAGCCGCTTCCCATCGGAGCTCTTCAGCCGGACCGTGGCCGTTGGGATGAGGCCGGTTCCGCTGGAGACGTGGAGGTACTCGAGGGCATAGCGCTGCGGCACCTCGGAGATCTCATCCTCCACCAGCGCCGAGAGATCGTCATCGAAGACCTCCTTCTTCTTGTCCGCCAGCGCCTTGAACCGCGCGAACGACTGCTCCAGCTGGCGCGGGGTCAGCGAGAAGCCGAGCTGCCTGAGCCGCTCGACAAAGGCATGCCGGCCCGAGTGCTTGCCCAGCACCAGCCTCGACTCGCCGTAGCCGACCTCCTCCGGCCGCATGATCTCGTACGTCTTGCGGTGCGCCAGAACCCCGTGCTGGTGGATCCCCGATTCGTGGGCGAAGGCGTTGCCGCCCACGATCGCCTTGTTCGGCTGGACCAGGAACCCGGTCAGCTTCGAGACCAGGCGGCTCGCCCGGTAGATCTCCGGGGTGTTGATGCGGGTCTCCACCTTGAAGAGATCCTTCCGGACCTTGAGCGCCATCACCACCTCTTCGAGACTGGCGTTCCCTGCCCGCTCCCCGATGCCGTTCACCGTGCACTCCACCTGCCGGGCGCCGTTCTTCACCGCCGCCAGGGAGTTCGCCGTGGAGAGCCCCAGGTCGTTGTGGCAGTGGACGGAGATCACCGCGCGGCCCACGTTCGGGACCTTCTCGCGGATCGAGCGGATGAGCTCCCCGAAATGGCTGGGGATCGCCCACCCCACCGTGTCGGGGATGTTGACCGTGGTGGCGCCCACCTCGATCACCGCCTCCAGCACCCGGTACAGGAAGTCCGGCCGGGTCCGGGCCGCGTCCTCCGGCGAGAACTCCACGTCGTCGGTGTACCGGCGCGCCAGCTTCACCCCCGCCACCGCCAGCCGGAGGATCTCATCCTCCGCCTTCCTCAGCTTGTACTTCATGTGGATCTCGGAGGTGGCCACGAAGGTGTGGATCCGCTTCCTCCGCGCGGATTTCAGCGCCCTCCCCGCCGCCTCGATGTCCTTCGGGACCGCGCGGGCGAGGCTGGCGATGACCGGCCGCCGGACCTCGCGCGCGATGAGACCCACCGCCTGGAAATCGCCGGGCGAGGAGACGGCGAATCCGGCCTCGATCACGTCCACCCCCAGCCGGTCCAGCTGCCGGGCGATCTCCAGCTTCTGCTGCGGGTTGAGCGACGCGCCCGGGCACTGCTCCCCGTCCCTCAGCGTCGTATCGAAGATGATCACCCGATCCATCGTCAGCTCCGACTCAGCGTCTGGCCGTCACGCGCCGGCCCGCCCTTGCTCGTCCGGCCCGAGCGGCCTTCCGGACCGCAGGCCGGGCGCCCCTCCGTCCAACCGGCGCGGTGCGCGCCTGCGTGGGAGTGGCGGGCTGCTGTGTGATCCACGGCATCATGGAACGCAGGCGAGCCCCCACCAGCTCGATCAGGTGCCGGTCCCCTGCCTGCATGAGCGCCTTGAAGACCGGCCGTCCCGCCTGGCACTCGTTGATCCACTCCCTCGCGAACCGGCCGGAGCGCACCTCCTCCAGGATCCGCTGCATCTCAGCGCGGGTCTCCTCCGTGATGACGCGCGACCCGCGCGTGAGCCCCCCGTAGCGGGCCGTCTCCGACACGCGGGCCCACATCCCCTGGATCCCCTGCGCGTAGATCATGTCCACGATGAGCTTCAGCTCATGCAGGCACTCAAAGTAGGCCAGCTCCGGCTGATAGCCGTTCTTCACCAGCGTATCGAACCCGGCCTTGATGAGCTCGGTCACCCCGCCGCAGAGGACCGTCTGCTCGCCGAAAAGATCGGTCTCGGTCTCCTCGGCGAAGGTGGTCTCCAGCACCCCGGCTCGGGTCGAGCCCAAGCCCTTGGCATACGCCAGGGCGATCGCCTTCGCCTTGCCGGACGGATCCTGGTGGACCGCCAGAAGAGACGGCACACCGCCGCCCTGCGTGAAGAGCTGGCGGACCAGCGATCCCGGCCCCTTCGGGGCGACCAGGAAGACATCCACCTCGCGGGGCGGTTCGATCTGGTGGAAGTGGATGTTGAATCCGTGCGCGAAGCCGAGCGCCTTGCCGGATTTCAGATGCTGAACGACGGAGGTGCGGTACACCTCCGGCTGCAGGGTGTCCTGCAGGAGCACCATGATCACCTGCGCCTGCGCGCAGGCCTCGGCCACCGAGGTGGGGGCCAAGCCGTCCTCCACCGCCTGCGCATGGTGCGGCCCGCCGGGGCGCTGGGCGACGACGACGTCCAGCCCGGAGTCGCGCAGGTTCAGCGCATGCCCCCGCCCCTGGATGCCGTAGCCCAGGATGGCAATCCTCCTGCCCTTCAGGAAACTCAAATCCGCGTCCTTGTCGTAATAGATCCTGGCCACTTCGCCTCCTCCTATGAGTCCCGGCCCAGGGCGACCCGCCCTGTCCGCACGATCTCCTTGATCCCGTAGGGCTTGACCAGCTCCAGCAGGGTCTTCACCTTCGCGGGATCCCCCACCAACAGCAGGGTCAGCGACTTCACCCCCACATCGGCGACCTCCGCCTTCAGGGTCTCCGCAATCTCCACCACCTCCGGCCGCGTCCGGGGCGTCACCGAGACCTTCACCAGGATGAGCTCCCGGTCCAGATGCTCCTCCTTCGTGAGATCCTGGATGGAGATGACGTCCACCAGGCGGTTGAGCTGCTTCTTCACCTGCTCGATCGTCTTCTCGTCCCCGTCAAAGACGATCGTCATCCGCGAGGCCGTCGGATCCTCCGTCTCCCCCACCGCCAGGGAATCGATGTTGAATCCCCGGCCGGCGATGAGGGTGGAGATCCTCGCCAAGACGCCGAACTTGTTCTCCACCAAAACCGAAAGGACATGCTTAGCCATCCATCAACTCCTTTGCCTTCTCATCCCTCCAGGAGGGAGGAATCCTAGGGAGGGAACCTGGGTTCCCTCCCTAGAACGCAGGCGAGGCGACCGCTGGTCCAGGCACGGCCACGAAGCCGAGAGGCACACAACCACCGCTGGTCCGAGCACCGGAGCCTCGCCTGCGTTCAAGCCATGTCCAGGATCATCTCGTCGATCGCCTTGCCCGGCGGGATGATCGGGAAGACCTTCTCCTCCTCGTCACAGAGGCAGTCCACCACCCAGCACTCCTTGTCGCTGAGCACCTTCTCCAGCGTGGGCCTGACCTCCTCCGGCTTGGAGATCGTCACCCCGCGCGCGCCGAATCCCTCGGCCACCTTGGCGAAGTCCGGCGGGCGGATGGCGCTGTGGGAGAAGCGCCTCCTGTAGAACATCTCCTGCCACTGCCGCACCATCCCCAGGTAGAAGTTGTTGATGATGATCGATTTGATCGGGAGCTTGTGGTCCACCGCCGTCGCCAGCTCCTGGATGTTCATCACGAAGGAGCCGTCGCCGGTGAGGCAGATGACCCGCTCGTTCGGTCGGCCGAACTGCGCGCCGATCGCCGCCGGCAGGCCGTAGCCCATGGTGCCCAGCCCTCCGGAGGTGATGTAGGTGCGCGGGCGGGTCCACCGGTAAAACTGGCAGGCCCACATCTGATGCTGGCCGACGTCGGTGGTCATGAGGCAGTCGCCCCTCGTCAGCTCCGAGAGCGCCTCCAGCACGTACTGGGGCTTGAGCTTCCCGTTCTTCTCCTGCGTGTAGGTGAGCGGATGCTTCTTCTGCCACTCGTGGATCTGATCCCACCAGCCGCTGTAATCCGGCTTCTTCCTGAGCGCCTGGATCTGGCGGATGAGCTCCTTCAAGACGCGCTTCACGTCCCCCACGATCGGAACGTCCACCCGGACGCTCTTCCCGATGCAGGCCGGATCGATGTCGATGTGGATCTTCTTCGACTTGGGCGAGAAGGTGTCCACCTTGCCGGTCACACGGTCGTCGAAGCGGGCGCCGATGTTCACCAGGAGGTCGCAGTACTGGACCGCGTAGTTCGTGGAGGCCGCCCCGTGCATCCCCAGCATCCGAAGCGACAGCGGCTTGTCCTCGGGATAGATCCCCAGCGCCATGCAGGTCGTGGTGACCGGGGCGCCGACCAGGTCCACCAGCTCCCGCACCTCCCCGGCTGCTTCGGACATGACCGCCCCGCCGCCCACGTAGATGACCGGCTTCTGAGCCTCGAGGATGAGCTTGGCCGCCTTGTCGATCTGCCCGCGGTGCCCCTCTATGAAGCGCTCCGGCTTGTAGCCGCGGATCTCAATCTTCTCCGGCCACGCGAACTCGATCTCGGCCTGCGAGACATCCACCGGGACGTCCACCAGCACCGGGCCCGGCTTGCCGGTCCCGGCGATGAAGAACGCCTCCCGGATCGTCCGGGCCAGGTCGGCGACATCCTTCACGAGATAATTGTGCTTCGTGATCGGGCGGGTGATCCCGCAGGTGTCGGCCTCCTGAAAGGCGTCGTTGCCGATGAGGTAGGTCCGCACCTGCCCGGTGATCGCCACGATGGGGACCGAGTCCATGAAGGCGGTGGCCAGGCCGGTCACCAGGTTCGTCGCCCCCGGCCCGGAGGTCGCCATGCAGACCCCCACGCGCCCCGTGGCGCGGGCGTAGCCGTCGGCCATGTGGGCCGCCCCCTGCTCGTGCCGCACCAGCACATGCTTCAGGGGGGCATCGTACAGCGCGTCATAGATCGGCAGGTTCGCCCCGCCGGGGTAGCCGAAGAGAATCTCCACCCCCTCCCGCTTGAGGCATTCCACCAGGATCTGCGCACCCTTCATCTTCATCGCATCTTCTCCTTTCCCGTCAGCCGTCCGCGGCCCAACCGTAGGCCGTGTGGCTGAACCTTGGATGGGGTCTGACCCCGCCGGGGTCAGACCTCAAGCACCGCTCCCTCGCTGGCCGAGCCAACGAGTCTCGCGTAGCGCGCCATGACGCCGGTCTTGTATTTCGGCGCGGGCGCCTTCCACTTCTTCAGGCGGATCTTGAGCTCCGCCGCAGTGAGATCCACATTCAACCGGCGCTTCTTCACGTCCACGGTGATGAGGTCCCCATTCTTCACCGCGGCGATCGGGCCGCCCACCGCGGCCTCCGGCGCCACATGCCCTGCCATCAGCCCGTGCGTCGCCCCGGAGAACCGCCCGTCGGTCAGCAGGGCCACGGAGCTGCCCAGGCCCTCCCCCACCATCGCGCCGGTGACCGCGAGCATCTCCCGCATGCCGGGGCCTCCCTTCGGCCCCTCGTAGCGGATCACCACCACGTCCCCCTTCCTGATCCTGCGGGCCTTGACCGCGGCGAAGGCATCCTCTTCACAGTCGAACACCCGCGCCGGGCCCCGGAAGAGCAGCTTCTGTTCTCCCGCCACCTTCAGCACGCATCCCTCAGGAGCCAGGTTCCCCCGCAGGATCGCCAGCCCCCCGCTCTTCTTCAAAGGGCTCGCCAGCGGGCAGACCACCTTCTGGCCTGAGGTCTCCCTGGCCAGGGCCGCCTCCTCGCCGATCGTGCGGCCGGTGACGGTGAGAGCCTTCTTCCTCAAGAGCCCCGCATCCAGCAAGCGCTTGGCCACCAGGCGGATCCCGCCCGCTCGGTGCATGTCCGGCGCGGTGAAACGCCCCCACGGCTTCATGTCCGCCCAGATCGGAGTGCGTCGGCTCACCCTGTCAAAATCACCGATCGAAAGCGTCACCCCCGCTTCCCTCGCCAGCGCCAGAAGGTGCAGCACCCCGTTCGTCGATCCGCCGGTGGCAACAATGCTAGCGATCGCATTCTCAAAGGCCCCCCGGGTCAGGATCCGGCGCGGGGTCGGTCCCTTCCGGACCAGCTCCATCGCCAGCCGGCCCGCCTCGTAGGCGGCCCGGTCCTTCTCCGGGTCCATCGCCGGGATGGAGTTTGTCCCCATCGGAGAAATCCCCGAGAGCTCCATCGCTGTGGCCATGGTGTTGGCGGTAAACTGCCCGCCGCAGGCCCCCGGCCCCGGACAGGCGCTCTTCTCCAGCTCCAGAAGCTGCTTCTGGCTCATCCGTCCCGCCGCGCAGGCCCCCACCCCCTCGAACACGTCCTGGATCGTTACATCCCGTCCCTCGAACCGGCCCGGGGCGATCGAGCCGCCGTAGATCATCAGCCCCGGCAGATTCACCCGGGCCAGCGCCATCACGGTCCCCGGAATCGTCTTGTCGCAGCCGGAGATCGCCACCAGTCCGTCGAACAGGTGCCCTCGCGCCACGAGCTCAATCGAGTCGGCCACCACCTCGCGGCTCACCAGCGAGCACTTCATCCCCTCCGTGCCCATCGAGATCCCGTCCGAGACTGAAACGGTGTTGAACTCGATCGGCACCCCGCCCGCGTCGCGGACCCCCCGCTTCACCTGCTCCGAGAGCCGCCGCAGATGGAAATTGCACGGCATCACCTCGGTCCAGGTGTTGGCCACCCCGATCAGCGGCTTGTCGAAGTCCGCATCGGACAACCCAACCGCCCGAAGCATGGCCCGCGCGGGGGCGCGGCTCAGCCCCTTCTTCAGCGCGTCGCTGCGGAGCTTCATCTAATTTTTCATCCAGGGAAGTCCCGCAAAGCGGGGTTTCATCGCACTGTCGATACGATCTGGCTCGGCTGCCTGTCCGGCAGAGAGGAGCGGAGCCACTCTTCCAGCTCCGACCGCCGGAACCGGATCGCCCGGCCAATCCGAACGGCAGGCAGCTCTCCGGCCTTGGCCTTCCGGTAAACCGTTTGAGGGTTTACCCTTAGGTACTCCGCCACTTCGGAAACCGTCATGACATCTTTGGGCATGGGCTTCTACTCCAGAAAGTCCAGAAACAAGCTCCAGAAACAACACGCCAGGCACCTTCCTCTATATGGGTGCCTGGCACCTTGGAGGAAATAATTATATTACAGGCAGGTGAAACCGCTGTCAACCGCTTTTATACTGGCTTATACTGGCGTGGATGAAGCGGCGGGGCATCGAGGATACCCGGACTTACGCCGCGATCAGCAGGCCCAGCTCCTTATCAAGCTGCTGCCGGAGCTGAGTGCCGGTATCGGGAAGAGGGACACCGAGGAATTTCAGCAGATCCACCACAAACCGGACCGGATCGGCCAGGGAAAGATCGCGGGCCGGCTCTACGGAAATGCCGGCATGCCGCGCAAAGGGCTGGAAGTCCGAAAACTCCGCATCGGAACCCAAGAAGGTGGCCGAAGCAATCTCCCTTCCGTACAGCCCCGCGGCCCAGCCGGCCCTGGCCTCCAACAGCTCCCCGCGGGCCATTCCCTGAATCTGCGGATCAAAGAAGATGAGCGGATGCAGCTCCCCCAGCGCCCCTTCCACCAGAGCCGGGAGGAACGGCATCGCGTCCCGGTAGATGGTGGGCCCCACCACCACCGCCTGCTTCCCCACCCGGCTGGCTGGCTGGCTCACCAACCGATGCAGGGTTGCCCTCACCCTCTCCTCAGCCGCCCGGACCTCCTCCATACCGGCGGTGTCCCCGACGGCGGCGTTGTAGATCTCCATCGACTGATAGGCCATCAGGAGGAGCTTCGCCAGGTTGGTGGTGACCGCAAAGACCGGCTCCCCCGACTCCGGGTCGGTCCCCTCATATCGGAAAGGCCAGTGGAGGTCATGGAACGGCTCTCCCACCACCTGCTCGACCTCGTCCGCCAATTCAGGAATCCCGACTGATTTCCGCCGCGCCCAACCCAGCAGGACCTCTGGGGTATGGCGGCGACCCTCCTCCGCCGCCTTTCGCTGGATGACGGATGCGACAAAGAGCGCCGTCCTGCCGTAGGCATTGGTGTCCACAACGAGCAGCGGCGCCCCATCGGGAAGATTGGCGCTTGCGAACTGCCGGTACAGATGCGAGGCCTGCACCGCCACCGTGGGATCCTCCCTGAGAAGCCGTTCCACCCCTTCGTCAAACCGGCCTCTGAACTCCCGGTAGATCTGATCCCGCCGGGCCGGATCCCCCGCCGCCTCCTCCGGAAGGATCCCTCTCTGCCTGAGCAGATCCACGACGTCCGTCCATATTGCGGACGTTTTCTTGAGGGTGTGGTCCAGCACCGGGTCTCTTGCCCGGACCGATACGGACTCCCTCGGCGCACCCGGCTGGTAGATGAGATGCGCCTGGAAGGGCTCGCCCCGCACCGCCGCCTGGTACGCTCCGAACTCGTACACCGTCAGGGAGTCCCTCGCCAGAAGGATCGGCACACTGTGACGGCCCCGGATCGCATCCCAGAGGGCCGGAAGGTGGCGGACGTGGCTGCGGATGAACTCCACATCGGGAATCACCCGCCGGTTGCTCTCCAGAACCGCGGGGATTGCCTGCATCGCCTGCATTTCTCCGCGCCCCCGGAAACGTCCCGGCAGGAACTCATACGAAGCGATGAAGCCCTCTGACAGCTCACGAAGGATCCGGCGGATCTCGGACTCGGTGAAGGCCCGCGGCCGGCCCTGCTCATCGCGCGGGAAGGCCTCCGGCGGCAGCAGCCAGAAGGGGCGGCGGACCTCCTCCATGGAGAGCATGCTTCGATAGATGAAAGACGTCATGCTGCGGATGAAGGCACTGACTGCATCTCGTGCCGGGCTTCGAAGCACCAAACGCCGGCTGCTCTGGTAGAAATCCTCGATGCTGCCGGGCTCCCACCAGCCGCTCAGCGCCGGCTGCAGGATAAGCTCCGGCCTGTGGAAAGGGACCTTCCCGGGATTCCATCGAAATCCGGCCGATCGGGGTCCGCGGATCCGCAGCGGCTCCGGCCCCTGAAACCTGCGGCCCAGGCGCTGGATGACGCGCCGGATCGCGATATCCTGCAGATGCTCGGCCGCCGTCTCCTGCCTCGCGTAATCGGTCCCGCTGTCCCTGTTGCTGAGGGCGGTATCGTAGACATCCGAGGCCGACCGGATCAGCTCCTCCAGCTCCTCGGGGTGATCCCTGAAATAGACGTAGTACGCCTCCTCGTACAGGCCAAGCGCCTCCTCCTTGGAAAGGGGCCGGCCTTCCACCAGGTGAACCAGCTCCCATCCGTCGGGCCCGAACCATTCATTCAGCAAGCGTTCGATCGCCGGCCGGTTCCAACCGAATGGCCCGGGACGGAGCGCCCCACCCTCCCTCCAGTAGTGGAGGAGCACCTCCGCCTTGGTTCGACCGAGTATGGCGCCCGGGTCGCGCCGAATCGGCCCGGCGGAACGGACCTGGAAGCGAAGCGGCCGGGATCTCCCCCGCGCCATCGTTTCCACGGCATCCACATGCCCGCGCAGATGCTGAAGCCGCCCGCCCGGCCCCCGCAGGCGGACAGGGGACTGGACCGCCCCCTTGCTGCCCAGGGGCGGGATATTCAGACGGAGCGTCCTGGGATCGAGAAGCCAGACCAGCTCCCGCCAGGCATCCCCATCCGGCAGGGGGACCGAAAGGAGAAGCTCCAGCTTCCGGTCGCTGAGAAACAGCCAGGTTCCGCGAGGCAGGAAGAGTGCAGGAAGGAGCTGCCAATCCTGATTCTCCGCCGTCCGGTACCAGACGCCGTTTTCGTCCAGGCGGAGTTCCGTCGCCTGCACGCTCCGGGCACCGGCCCACAGCTCCTCCAAGACCCATCCCTGCAGGGGAGCGTAAGGATTTTCCTTGCCAGCCTTCAGAGGAACCAGCTCGAATCTCGGTTCGCCATGAAACGTTTCCAGCTCGAGCTGCAGGCCCCAGCCGATCTGGACCGCCCCCTTGCCGGCGGCAACCTCCTCCAGGACCACCGGCCTCTGCTGCAGAAGCCTTGGAATTTCGCGCACACCGTCTCGCCAAAGCGCCGGGTCCCTCAGCACGTCTGCCGCGATCTCGACGTCGGGAAGACCGGCCGCTTCAAAGATCCGATGGAGCTCGGCCGCCGAAGATTCCTCCATCCCGGCGGCCGGGTTTCCTTCGGGCCTGAGCGCCTCCTCCAGGCCAGTTCTGCTTTTGCCCTCCGAGGCTGGCTGCGGGCGAAGCGTGTCCGACGCAAGAACAAGAGCCGGACAGAGGAATGGCGTGACTGGGCAGAGGAGCTGCGTCAGCAGAAAACCAACGAGCGTCAGCCGGGCGATCCGGTGGTCGCGGCTGACTCTGCGGAACTTGGTCATCCTATCGTCGGGCTCCGGACAATCCATGGAGGAAAAGCCGATGGTGCGCATCGGGTCCCGTATTAAAAGTTACTCGACAGCGGGCAGACTTTCAAGGAGAAATATCTTCCTATTTATTTCTGCTAACTATTGGGCCAGGATCAGCGTGACGGGGCCGTCGTTGATGAGGCCGACCTGCATGCGGGCGGCAAACTGGCCTTCTCGGACCGGAAGGCCCGCCGCCTGAAGCTGCCGGACGAAAAGCTCGAGGAGCCGGCGGGCCTTCCCCGGTTCCTCGGCAGGATCAAAGCTGGGCCTTGTCCCCTTCGCGAGATCGGCAGCCAGCGTGAACTGGGAAACCACCAGCAGCTCTCCTCCCACTGCCTGGACGGAGAGATTCATCTTGCCCTGATCGTCCTCGAAGATCCGAAGCTGCACCACCTTTCCGGCGAGATCCGTGGCCGCGGCCTCGGCATCCCCTTTCTCCACACCGACCAGCACCAGGAGTCCCTTGCCGATCCGGGAGATCTCCCGCCCATCCACGGAGACCCAGGCCTCCCGGACCCGTTGCAGAACGGCCTTCAAGAATCGGTCCCTCCCGCTTGCGCCGGCGGCGCTGAGGGCATCAGCGCTCGATCACCCCGCAGGCGATGCGGGCGCCCGCGTTGCCGGCTGGATCGGTCACATCGTCGTCGGCGCCGGCGTGGATCACCAGGCTCGTCCCGCCCGGCTTGAACAGAGAATGCTCTCCCGTGCCCAGTGTGACCCCCCGCGCCAGCAGCTCCACCGAAGCAGCCCCGTCGGGACCCACCAGGATGTTCGGGAGATCTCCGGCGTGCGGGCCTTGCGGATTCTTTCGGCCGTGCTTGCGGCCCTCCGGGTTGAAATGGCCGCCGGCCGACTTGAAGTCGGGCGGGTCGCATCGGCCGGCTTCGTGGATGTGAAAGGCATGGACACCTGGCGGAAGACCGCGCAGATCCATCTGAATCCGGATCCCACCCGGCCTCTCGGTGAGCGTTGCCTGGCCGACCTCCCGGCCGCCGGCGTCCCTCAGGGTCGCTCTCGCCTGCTGCGCCGAGGCGCGAGGCGGGGCTTCCGCTAGCGCCAGCCGCTCCCCCTGCCCCGCGCCGGCGGCCGAGGCCCAGAACGTCCAGAGGATCGCCGCCGCGATCGCTTGCATTCTCCTCATCTCAAACCCTCCCTTGAATCAATGCGGCCACCGCGAATGAATCCGGCCACCGCCTGCTGAAACGGATCCGGCTGCTCCAGATTGACCAGGTGGCCTGCCCTTGGGATCACCTCCAGCTTAGCCCCCGGGATGGCCCGCGCCAGCGCCCCTGCTTCGGAAACCGGGATGAAGGCATCCTCGTCTCCGGCGATGACGAGGACCGGGTGGGAGAGGCCTGCCAGCAGATCGCCGGAGTCGCGCCTGCCGGCCATCGCCACCAGCGCATCGGCCACTCCCTCCGGCCCGTTGCCAAGGATAAGCCGGGTCACCCGCTCGATCACTGCTGGCCGGCTCGCAAGCGTAGTCTTGCCGACAAGCCGCGGCATCACGGTCTGAGGAAAAGAGCCCAACCCCTCGGCGCGGATCTTCTGCGCAGTCTTGAGGCGAATCCGGCGCCCCTCCGGCGTGTCCGGCGCGGCCCGCGTCGAGAAAAGCCCGAGGGCCCTCACGCGGGCAGGAAACTTCCGCACGAACTCGAAGGCAACGTAGCCCCCCATGGAAAGCCCCCCGACGAACGCCGGCTCCTTCACATGGAGATGATCGAGAAGCTGCGCGACCGCGCGCGCCATCTCCGGGATGGCTGGGGCCGCCTGCCGGGGCGATTTCCCGAACCCGGGCAGGTCGGGTGCGATCACCCGCGCACGTCCCGAGAGCAGCTGAATCTCGGCCTCCCACATCGCGGAAGAGAGAGGGAACGCGTGAAGCAGAACGATCGGAGGCCCGGAGCCGGCGGTTCGGGCAAAGAGCATGGCGACCGACGGAACCCTACGCCAGCCCGACGAGCGGCTTGAAGAGCTCCACGTTGATCGCCTTGGTCATCGCCTGCCGCGCGCTGACCTTGCCGGCCTTGACGAGAGCCAGCAGGGAGGCATCCAGGGTCGTCATGCCGAAGGGCCCGCCGGTTTGGATCATGCTGGGGATCTGGTGCGTCTTCCCTTCCCGGATCATGGAGCGGATCGCGGGTGTCCCGACCATGATCTCCATGGCACACACCCGGCCCTTCCCGTCGGCCGTTGGCAAGAGCGCCTGCGAGATCACCCCCTCCAGGGTCTCGCCAAGCTGGGTCCGGATCTGCGCCTGCTGATGCGGAGGGAAGACATCCACGATCCGGTCCACAGTGGCAGCAGCACCCGTCGTGTGAAGGGTGCCGAAGACCAGGTGCCCGGTTTCCGCCGCGGTGACCGCCAGGGAGATCGTCTCGAGGTCCCGCATCTCTCCCACCAGGATCACCTCCGGGTCCTGGCGGAGGACGTGCCGCAGCGCCTCGGCGAAGGAGAGGGTGTCCGACCCCATCTCCCGCTGGCGGATGAGCGCCTTCTTGCTTTTGTAGACAAACTCGATCGGGTCCTCGATGGTCACCACGTGGACCGCCTCCGTCTCGTTGATGTGGTCCACCATGGCGGCGAGCGTCGTGGATTTCCCGGAGCCGGTGGGACCCGTCACCAGGATGAGGCCCCGGCGCCTCCTGCAGAGCTGTTTGAGCACCGGAGGATGGCCAAGCTCGTCCAGCGACGGGGGCTCGGCCGGGATCGCCCGGAAGACCGCTCCCATCGCCTGGCCGTGGTAGAGAAGGTTCCCTCGAAAACGAGCCCCTGTCGCAAGCGAGGTGGAGAAGTCCAGCTCCCTCTCGGCTTGAAACTTCTGCCACTGCTGCCCGGTGAGGATCGAGTGGAGCATCTCCTCCAGGTCACTCGCCGAAAGGGCCTCCCCGTCCATTGAGACGAGAACCCCATGGATCCGATAGATGGGAGGGGTCCCTGCCGCCAGGTGAAGGTCGGAGGCCTTCTTCTCCTCCATCGCCTTGAGAAGCGCCTGGATCCGTGAAGCCGACGGTGCAGCCATCGTTCACCCTCCTAATCGGTGATTCGTGGAATCGCCGGCGAAAGCCCCACGAGGATCTCGTACGGGATCGTCCGGGCATGCCGGGCCAGCTCCTCCGCCGAGACCGAGCCGCCGCCCTGACGCCCAATCAGGACCACTTCGTCCCCCACCGCCACTCCCGGAATCTCCGTCACATCCACCATGAGGTCTTCCATGGTGACGAGGCCGATCACCCGGGCGCGCCGGCCGCGGATCAAAACGTCCGCCCGGTTGGAAAGGGCCCGGGGATAACCGTGCGCGTATCCCGCCGGGATCGTGGCCACCGCCGTCGGCTGCTCCGCCCGGAAGGTGCCGCCGTAGCTCACCGTCTGACCCGCCCTCAGCCGTTTGAGAAACCGGATGCGGCTTTTCAGGGCGAGGGCCGGCTGGAGCTGCCGCATCCTATCCCCCTTGAGGGGCGAGACGCCGTACAGGAGCAGGCCGGTCCGGACAAGGTCCCAGTGGGAATCCGGGAAGCGGATCATCCCCACCGAGTTGGCCAGATGGCGCGTTCCCGTCGGCAGCCGCTCCCGCCGGAACCGGCGCAGGACCCCGGAAAAGCGGCCGATCTGCTCCTGCGTCACCTGGACGCTCTGAGCGGCCATCGCCAGGTGGCTCATGACCCCTTCGGCCTTAAGCCCTGGAAGCTGCAGGATCTTCCGATGGAGCTCCGGCGCTTCCTCGTGCCAGACGCCGTACCGGCCCATCCCGGTGTCCACCTTCAGGTGGAATGCCACCTGCGTATCGCGGCTGCAGGCGGCCCGCGAGAGGGCGCGGGCGCTGGCCAGGTCTCCGACCGCCTGAGTGAGCTGGTGCTGAACAACGAGCGGGGCTTCTTCCGGCAGGCATTGGCCCATGATCAGGATGGGGACATTCAGCCCCGCCTGCCGGAGCGCCACCCCCTCCACCACCGAGGCAACCCCCAAAAGATCGGCGCCGGCCTGAGCCACGGCGCGGGCCGCCGGCAGCAGGCCATGCCCGTAGGCGTTGGCCTTGACCACGGCGAGGATCTTTGTGCGGGACGGGATGGAAGCGCGGATCTGGCGGAAGTTGTGCCGGATGGCGCTCAGGCTCACCTCGATCCAGACCGGCGGGACCGGCAAAACGGCCGGCGCTGCCGGTTTCTCCCGGCAGGCGATCCGCTCTGCGCTGTCCGCCCCTTTCCTCACCATCCGGTGACGTCGCTCTCCTTGGAGTAGAGATATTCTGGCACAAGCCGGTGGGGATCGTCCAGACGCGAATCAGGCCACCGGATCTCGGCGATGCGGCACAGCCAGTCGGCCCGGGGGGTCCAGAGGGACGGCTCGGCCGCCTCCGCTGCACCGCCCAGCACCGATCGAACGACTCCTTCGTAGCGCCGCAGGCCGTCCCCGAACAGAACGATCCCTCCACCCTCCAGCCCGCGCAGGGCCTCCTCCGGCGGGGTCAGCCGATCCGCTGTGCGCCGCTGGACCGGGAAGCTCCCGTGCGCGGAGAAGAGGGCCGAGTAAACCTTCCCCTTGCGGGCGTCCCCAAAGGCCAGGAGAGTGCCGGACCGCTCATGGAGGTTTTGAGCAGCCACCTCGAGACTGGAGACGGGAACGACCGGCTTCCTGAGCGCCCAGGCGATGGCCTTCACGGTAACCACCCCGACACGCAGGCCGGTGAAGGAGCCGGGACCGATGGAAACCGCCAGCCCGTCGAGATCGGCCAGGGCCAGGCCCGCCTCCTCCAGCGCCTGTCGGATCTGCTCGGTGAGCCACAGGGACGGGGGCCCCTGGCCATTCGCCTGCTGAAACGAGCGAACCTCGCCTCCGGAGGAAACGGCCACGGAGAAGATGGAGCTGGACGTCTCGATCCCCAGCAGCCTTAGAGCCGCCATCGGCGATCCCCGTCCCCGTATCCCTTTCCGTGTGGAATCAGGCGAAGGCGCCGTTCGGACGGGCCCGAGACCTCAAACGCCACCTCCAGATGATCCTCCGGCAGGAGCTCGGGGATGCGGTTGGCCCATTCGATCACCGTGACCCCGCCCGCCTCAAAATATTCCTCGAGGCCCACGCTCCCGGCATCGGCCAGCCCCTCGAGCCGAAAGAGGTCCGCATGGTAGAGGGGGATCCGCCCGTGGTACTCCCGCACCAGGACAAATGAGGGACTGGCCACCCTGCCCGCCGGCACTCCCAGCCCCGCGGCCAGCCCCTGGACAAAGGTGGTCTTGCCGGACCCGAGATCGCCGGTCAGCGCGACCACATCGCCGGGCCGCAATCGGCCGGCCAGCCCCTCGCCCATCCGCCGCGTCCGCTCCTCCGAATCGGACACGGCCCAGGGGTTCTCGTGCCTCATCTGGAAAAATGCCGGAAGCCGCCGGCCGGAAGCGGGATCGGGACTCCGCGGGGGGAGCGGACCTCCACGAGCGGCCGGCCGCGCGGCCGGACCACCTGGCCGATCCGGGTCAGCCCGCAGCGCAGATTCCCCCGCGCCCACCGGAGCAGCCGGTCGGCCTGGAGCTGCGGGACCGCCAGCAGCAGCTCAAAGTCCTCCCCGTCGGTCAGGGCCTGCGCCAGGCTGCAGCCGGGGTTTCGCGGAATCGAGCCCGACTCCACAACCGCCGCCGCGCCGCTCGCGCGGCAGATCCGCTGCAGATCCTGAAGCAGGCCGTCCGACAGGTCAATCATCGCGTGGATCTTCGCGCGGCTGCCCAGCCGGCGTCCTTCCCTCACCCGCGGCGTGAAACGCAGATGCCTTCCGGACCGGACCGCCCCGCCCAGCCGGCCGGTCACCAGAAGCGCATCCCCAGGGCGGGCGCTGGAGCGGGTGACCAGGCGCCGCCTCTCCACCTCCCCGAGGATCGCCACGTCCACCACGACCCTGTCGCAGCGGTTGGTGTCCCCTCCCACCAGATTCACCCCGAACCGGCTCGCACAGCGCCGCAGCCCCCGGTACAGGCCGTCGAGATAGGAGACCGGCAGCGGCGGCGGAAGCCCCAGGGAAACGACGGCATGTTTCGGGAGCCCGCCCATCGCGGCGACGTCGCTCACGTTGACCGCCAGCGCCTTCCAGCCGACCGCGGCGGCCGCAGCGCCGCGCAGGAAGTGAACTCCCTCGATCAGCATGTCGCACGCCAGGAGCTCGAGCCGCCCCGGCCCCCCGGCCAGGACCGCGCAATCATCGCCGATCCCGCGGATCACGCTCCGGCCGGTCCGGACCTGCGCGCGGATCCGCTCGACCAGCGCCTGCTCCCCCAGGTCGCGCAGACGCCGTCGGCTTCGGAATCTCACAGAAAATTCACCAGCGATTTCAAGGCGGAGGCCAGGGCCAGCATGCCGGCGTTGTGCAGGACATGGATCGACACGGGCGCCAGCAGCGACCCGGTGCGCTCATAGACCCAGCCGAAGAGAAGCCCCAGGCCCAGGATCGGCACAAAGGCCACGGGATCGCCGTGGAGCAGCGCGAACAAGGCCGCGGACAGTCCCAGGGCGGGCCGGATTCCCCACCGCACCCGCAGCCATCCATACAGCAGGCCCCGGAAGAAGACCTCCTCCGCAGCGGGTCCCACGAGCGTGATCATGACGATGAGCCAGGTGAGCACCGAACCCCGGCTCTCCGAGAAGTAGATGGTGAAGGCCGGCTGGGGACTCGGCTCCCGGCCGAGAAGCTGCAGCGCCCCCATCACCGCCAGGAGGAGCGCAACCAGAACCGGAAGGAACGCCAGATACGATGTGAGGCTCAACCCGATCCGGGAGAAGGCCTGTCCGCGCGCGCCGGGCGCTGCGGCCGGGGCCGAGGCCTTCGCCCGCCTCCAGATCCATGCCGCTCCCGCCAGCACCGCTGCATCGAGGAGGAGCGTGTTCGCCAGGGCCAGCAGATTCCGATCCAGCCAGGCGGGATGGAATGCCCGGATGAGGAGCCGTTCGACGAGGAGCGCCAGCTGCGCCAGCCCCAGAACCGCCACCACGAGCCGGAAGATCTCCCGGCCTCCCCATCCCGGGACCGGCGGCTCGCCCAGCCGCGGCTGGACCGGCCGGCCCCTCACCAGCCGAACCACGGATCGGATGAAGAACAGGACCGAAGCGGCCAGCAGAAGGAGCAACCCCTGGGCGATCCAGCCAACGCGGCGCATGAGTTCCGGATGCTCCCGGAGCCGGTCGCCGAGCTTCTGGCGGTCTACCGAGATCGCCCGCTGGATCCTCTGCTGGACGGCCTCCTCCTGCTCGGCCCAAGTCCGCTCAGCCGCCGGCGGGACCTGGGCAGGCCGCTGCTGAACCCGGAGCGCGGTCTGGCCCCCCCATGCCAGGGCGAGGAGCAGCAGGAGTAAAGCGTCCAGCCGGTTCATCAGCCGACGTCGTCGTAGGCCCGGACGCGGTAGGCGACCTTGAGCTCATCCTCCGCGACGATCCGGCAGGCCTCCAGGTCGATCCCCGGCATGGCGACGACGGTGGCCGTCACCTTCATGCCGGCATCCCGGCATTCCGTGATGAACCGCTTGATCGAGTCGTAGGTCGAAAGCCCGAACGCCGGCCGGCAGAGCTCGAGGTACTGCTCCGCGGTGGGCGTGTTGAGACTCACGGAAACCTCGTCCACCACACCCCGCAGCTCCTGCGCGATGGGGCGCTTGTGGATGAGATTCCCGTGGCCGTTGGTGTTGAGCCGGATCCACCGGGCCCCCTTCTCCTTCAGGCGGCGCCCGATCTCCAGAAGCTCCTGCAACCGGATCACCGGCTCCCCGTAGCCGCAGAAAACAATCTCCTCGTGCCGGGTGGGGTCTCCCGCCGCCTGAAGAACCTCCGAGACCTTCGGGTCCCGCGGCATCCGGAGGTGATGCCCCTTCACGAAGGGCGAGGGCCCCTCTCCCTTCCAGAACTGCTCATCACTGAGGGAACAGAAAACGCAGCGGTCGGTGCAGGCGTTGGTGAGGTTCACGTAGAGGGACCGGCGGATGGGATACGCGATCTTCCCGCGGATCGGAGCCGGGCCGATTCCAAAGAGGTGATACGCGTTGACGGTGGTCACCCGCGCCACATCCTCCGGGGCAAGCTCCTTCAGCTCCGCCCATGCATGGATGAGCTCCGTCAGGGAGGCCGGCTCGTTGCGCCGGCCCCGCTGGGACTGGGGGGCCATGAACGGCGCGTCGGTCTCCAGGACCACCCGCTCCAGGGGGATCTCGCGGGCCACCTCGCGCAGCGATTCCGCGTTCGGGAAAGTCAGGTTTCCGGCGAACGAGAGGTCCAGCCCCATCCCCAGCGCTTCCTCCGCAACCGCCCGGCCGCCGGAGAAGCAGTGCAGCAGCCCGCGGATCGGCGGCTTCAGGCACTCCCTTAAGATCGCGAAGAGATCGGCGTAGGCGTGGCCGGCGCCCTGCTGCGCCGGCTCCCGGCAGTGAAGGATGACCGGCTTGTTCAGCTCATGGGCAAGCCGGAGCTGCCTGCGCAGCGCCTCCTGCTGGACCGGCCGGGGGGAGAGATCCCGGTAGTAATCCAGGCCGATCTCTCCGATGGCCACCACCTTCGGCCGGGTCGCCAGCCCGCCCAGCTCCTCCCAGGCCTCTTCCGTCAGCTCTCCGGCGTGGTGCGGGTGCACGCCGACGGCGGCGAACACCTCCGGATGGCGGCCCGCCAGCTCCACCACCCGCCGGTTCGAGGAGGAATCGGTGGCCGGATCCAGCAGGGCGGTCAGGCCGGCGGCACGCGCCCGGGCCAGCACCTCCTCGCGATCCGGATCGAACTCGATCCGGTGAAGGTGACAGTGGGTGTCTACGAACTGCATCGGCTCAAACGGACCCTTTCCACCACCGGCGGAATCCTCTCCAGGGCCTCCTCGATCTCCTGCTCGGTCGTTCCCCAGCCCAGCGAGAACCGGATGGAGCTCTCCACCCGCTCCCGCGGCAGGCGCATCGCCAAGAGAACATGCGACGGCTCGGTCGAACCGGAGGAACAGGCCGAGCCGGTGGAGACCGAGATCCCGGCCAGATCCAGGGCGGCCAGCAGCGCCTCCCCCTCGCACCCCAGGAAGCTCACGTTGAGCGTGCCCGGAAGCCTCTCCTCCGGATGGCCGTTGAGCTCCACCTCCCCCAGCCTCTCCCTGAGCCCCTGCTCCAGCCGGTCCCGCAACGTGCGGATCCGGGATGGGGCGCCGCCCCGCAGCTCCTCCAGGCTCTTCTCGACCGCCGCCCCGAGGGCCACGATCCCCGGCACCGACTCTGTTCCCGCTCGCAGCCCTCCCTCCTGCGGGCCGCCCCGCAGCATCGCCGAGGGCTCCAGCCCCGAGCGCAGATAGAGGGCGCCGGTCCCCTGAAGGCCGCCCAGCTTGTGGCCTGAGATCGAGACCAGATCCGCGCCGCACCGGCGCACGTCGAGGGGAACCTTCCCGAAGGACTGGACCGCGTCGGTGTGGAAGAGAATTCCGTGGGCGCGCGCGATCCGGCCGATCTCCTCGATGGGCTGGATTGTCCCCACCTCGTTGTTCCCATGCATGACGGAGAGGAGGATCGTCTCAGGGGTGATCGCCTGCTCCAGCGCCTCCAGATCGATCCGGCCCTCGGCATCCACCGGGACGAGATCCACGTGAAATCGATCCTCCTCCAGCGCGCGCGCCGCCCCCAGAACCGCGGGATGCTCCACGCTGGAGAGGATCACGTGGCTCCCCCTGGAACGCAGGGCGTGTGCCGTCCCGTACACGGCCAGGTTGTCTGCCTCCGTCCCGCCGGAGGTGAAGAGCAGCCGCCCCTTCGGATCTGCGAGCGACTGCAGGATCTGCGAACGGACCCTCTCGACGGCGGAGCGGGCCCGGCGTCCGTGGGCATGCAGGCTGGAGGCGTTCCCGGGTCCGGCGGCCAGGAGGGCCTGAACCGCGGCTTGAACCTCAGGACGGACCGGCGAGGTAGCGTTGTAGTCGAGATACAGGGCCTTGATGCATATAGTATACTACTGGCGGATTCGTGACTTCCACGACCCGAACCATGGAAAGCGCACTGCCCTGGTTATTGGCCTTGCTCGGCTGGGCCGGTCTGGCGGCTGCATTCGCCGGGCTGGAACTCCTGCGCCGTCGGCTCCGGGAGCGTTCCGGAGAGATGGAACAGCTCAAATCGCAGGTGCTGGAATGGAACCGGCGCCTGGAACAGCGGGTTCGCGAGCGCACCGCCGAGCTGGAGAGCGCCCACCGCCAGCTTCAGGACGCCTACCTCCAGACCGTCACCTCTCTCGTCGAGGCGATGACGGCCAAGGACACCTACCTCTTCTCCCATTCGCACAGCGTGGCCACCTACGCCCGCGCCATCGCCGAGGAGCTGGGGCTGTCCCGGGAGCGGATCGATCGCCTGGTGCAGGGGTGCGAGCTGCACGATCTGGGAAAGATCGCCGTCCCCGACACCATCCTGCTCAAGCCCGGCGCGCTCACCGAACAGGAGTTTGAGATCGTCAAGCAGCATCCCCTGTGGGGAGCGCGGATCCTCTCGCCCCTCTCCTTCATGAGGGACATCACGGAGATGGTCCACCAGGAGCATGAACGCTGGGACGGCAGCGGCTACCCGCAGGGGCTCGAGGGCGAGCGGATCCGACTGGAGGCGAGGATCATCTCGGTGGCGGATGCGCTGGATGCGATGACCTCCGACCGGCCCTATCGGGCCAGGATTCCCCTCCAGCACGCTGCCGAGGAGATCCAGCGCTGCGCCGGAAGTCAGTTCGATCCGAGGGTGGCGGACGCCTGCCTGCGGGCGATCCAGAAGGGAACTCTCGAGGTGGTCGCCCTCCGATCCCGCCACGCTCACGACAGGCGGGGAAAGAGCGGCGTCCCCTTCTGAATCCCCTGCCCGCCGGGGATCGCCTGTTTCAGGCCCTCCGGCAGACGGATCTCCGCGATCGACCCGGGAAACCCCATCTGACTCCAGATCGACTCCGCGGTGCCCGGCATGAACGGCCAGACCCCGAGGGCGATCGCCCGCACGAGACAGGCCAGATCGTGGAGGAACCGATCGAGCTCCTCGCGGCGTCCCTCCCGGGCCAGGGTCCACGGGGCCTTTTGCTCGACGGACTCGTTGGCCCGGGTGACCAGCTCCCAGAGTGCCTTCAGGGCTTCGCCGGGTGCCATGGCGCCCATCGCCGCGGCCATCGCCTGCTCCACCTGAAGGATGCGTGAGACCGTCCGGGAGTCCGCCGGCCGGGAGGGAATCTTCCCGCCAGCATGTTTCTCCAGCATCGTCAGGGTCCGGTAGACGAGATTCCCCAGGTCATTGGCCAGATCCGCATTGATCCGCCGGACGAGCGATTCCTCTGAGAAGACGCCGTCGTCGCCGAGGGGGACGTCCCGCAGCAGGAAGTAGCGGAAGGCGTCGAGCCCGTACGTCCCCGCCACCGCCTCGGGATCCACGGTTTTGCCGACGGACTTGGACATCTTCTCCCCCTTGATCAGCCACCATCCGTGCGCGAACACCGTCCGGGGCGGTTCCACCCCGAGGGCGTGCAGGATGATCGGCCAGTAGAGGCCGTGATGCCGCAGGATGTCCTTCCCCACCAGGTGAATCGCTCCCGCTTGCTTCCAGTAGGTCAGGAACCTCTCCCCGTCCGGCCAGCCCAGGGCGCTCACGTAATTGAGGAGGGCGTCGAACCAGACATAGGTGACGTGCCTTTGGCTGAAGGGGACCTCGATGCCCCACGAGACCCTCTCCCTCGGCCGGGTGATGCACAGCGGGGGCAGCTCCTTCTCCAGCAGGGCCAGGACCTCATTGCGCCGCGTGGCGGGCAGGATGAAGTCGGATCGGGAGGAGATCTGTTTCCGGAGCCAGGCGCGGTGCGGCTCCAGCTGCAGGAAGAAATCCTCTTCGGTCACCTGCTCAACGGCGCGCTTGCAGGAGGGACAGTCCTTCTGGCGAAGGACTGTCCCTGCCTTCGCATCCGGGAAATCGCCTTCGGCCCAGCCGGTCTCGCAGGGGACGCAGTACCAGAAGGTGTAGGTTCCCGGCTGGATCGCCCCCCTCTCGAGCAGGACGGAGAGCACCCGCTGGACGATCCGCTCGTGATCCGCATCGGTCGTCCGGATGAAATGGTCGTAAGAGATGCCCAGCTTCTTCCAGAGCGCCCGAAAGGTCTGTGAGGTCCGGTCGGAAAATTCCTTTGGGGAGAGCCCCGCCTCTTTCGCGGCCCGGGCGACCTTCTCGCCATGCTCGTCCGTCCCCGTCAGGAGAAAGACCTCATCCCCGTGCTGGCGGTGCCACCGGGCGATGCAGTCGGCGACGATCGTCGTGTAGGCGTGGCCCAGATGGGGCTTCGCATTGACGTAGTAGAGCGGGGTCGTCAGATAAAACGCCTCAGGCATGTGGACTTTGGCTCAACGATAAACCTCGCGGCGGTGCGCAACCCGGTAGATCATCAATCGCCCCTCCGAGGCCTGAACCGCATACAGAACCCGGCAATCACCGCTGCGCCAGGAGCGCATTCCCATCAACCGGCCACCGAGCGCCTTGCCTCGGAGCGGATCCGCAGCCAACCGACCCAGATCCTCCTGGATGCGCGCCAGCACGGAGGGGTCCAGCTTCTTGATCTCGTTCCGGGCGCTTGTGGTGAAAACAAGCGGCCAACTCACAAATGCCGCTTGCCTCTCACGCCCGGCTGACGCCGTCCAAAAACCTCCTGATAGGAATGGAGCTTGCCTTTCTGCGCCTCGCGGACAGCCTCCGCCATCTTTTTGAGAAATGCCGGAGAATGCTCCATCAGGTACGCCTCGAGATCGTCCTCATCCACAGCGTGGATCACCGCACGCGGCCGCCCGCGAAGCGTCACCACGACATCCCCCCGGCGGCTTCTCCGTATGACCTCGGAGGCATGGACCTTCAGCTCCCGCATGTTGACAAACTGCACCATGGCAGTGCGTCTCCCTCTATGTGACTACATTTGAGCTACATCTGGAGTATCGCACACGGGGCCCCCCGGGTCAAGAGCGCTTTGGGCCGGTGGTGCACCGCCGGGAGGATGGCCCGCGGGTGGATTCAGGCATCGGCGAGGAGGGCGGCCAGGGCGGTGCGGAGGTTCACGTTGCGCTCGACGCAGCCGTGGATCCAGTAGGTCCGATCGATCCGATCGAGAAGCTCCTCCGGCGAGGCGGGCAGCAGCCGCTGCAGATCCTTCCCGCGGTCCGGATGGATCAGCCACCTCGAATCACCCCCAAGCTGCAGCAGCAGGAGATCCCTCCACCAGCCGGCGTACCACTCCAGCGCCTCCTGAACCTCCTCCCGGGGCGCCCGGCCCAGGGGAACCTCGAGAGCGCCGTTCCGCCGAGCGGAGAGAAGCTGGTTCAACGCATCGTTCTTCGAGGCGAGCCGCCCGCTGCGATGCAAGGCCAGCGCCCGTCCCAGCCGGCCGCCGGAGGAAATCGCCAGCCGGTGCGCTTCGGCCGGGTCGAGACGTTCCGCCTCGGTGAGGTGCCGCTGGACCCGGTCGATCCCCTGCGCCACGCAGCGGATCACGTGGCAGCGCGACACAAGGGTCGCCGGCAGGCGGTGCGGTGCCTGGCTGATGAGGATGAAAACGGTCCGCTCCGGCGGCTCCTCCAGGAGCTTGAGACAGGCGTGCGCCGCTTCCTCGGTCATCTGCTCGGCGTCGTCCGCGATCCCGATCTTCCAGCGGCCTTCAAACGGCGTCAGCGCGACCTGGCTCTCCAGCCGACGGATCTGGTCAATCCGGATCTGTTTGAGGCGGCGCTCCTCTGTCGCTTCCGGCAGCGCTTCCGGCTGAATGAGGATCAGATCCGGATGCCTCTCCTCGCCGACCTTCCGGCACGCGGGACAGCGGTCGCAGGAATCCCCGGAATGTGCATCGCACTGCAGCGCCTTGGCCCACTCCCGCGCCAGGTGCCGCTTGCCCACTCCCTCCGGCCCGACGAGCAAGGCGGTGTGCGGGACCCTGCCCAGGCGGATCTGCGCCGCGAGCAGGCGAACCACCGGCTCATTTCCGACGACACTGGCCCAGGACATCCCGGATCGCCTCCCGCACCTTGCGCTGAACCTCACCGACGGGCCGATCCGCCCGGATCAACCGGATCCGCCGGCGGTCCCGCCGCGCCAGCGCCAGATACCCCCGCCGCACCCTCTCATGAAACGCCCGGGGCCTGGCCTCCATCCGGTTGGGACGGCGCACGCGCCGAAGTCCGTGCCGGACCGGAACGTCCAGCACGATCGTCCGATCGGGACGCAGTCCTGCAGTCGCCGCCCGGCCGACCTTCTCGACAAGCCCCGCCGGCACCCCGCCCGCCCAGCCCTGGTAGACCCAGGTCGAATCCTGGAATCGATCCACCACCACGATCTTTCCTGCCCGAAGCGCCGGCCGGATCACCTGTGAAACCAGCGCGCACCGCGCGGCCTCCACCAGCAGCAGCTCCACCAGCGGGGTCACCGAATCCTCCCGGGATGAAAGCAGGATCCTCCGCAGGCGGTTTCCAAGCGCGGTCCCGCCCGGTTCCCGCGTGAGCAGGACCGCGTGCCCCCGCGCCTTAAGCCAGCGGGCCAGCGCGCGGGCGTGCGTGGACTTGCCGGCCCCCTCCGGCCCTTCGAACGAGATGAGGAGACCCCTCTTCATCGCATCCGCCTTTTTGTCATCTCCGAGGGCGGATGACGGTCCCGCCCGATGTATCCTCCAGGATGAATCCCTGCTCCTGGATCTCCCTGCGGTACCGGTCCGCCTCCTCGAATCGCCTCTCGCGGCGGGCGAGGTCTCTCTTCCCCGCCAGCTCCTGGATCTCCGCGGGAATCTCCGCGCGCCCGAGGCGCAGGCCGAGGATCCCCGCGAGCTCCCGCAAGGCCCTGGCCGCTCCGACGAGCCGGCCCTTCGCGGAGGCATCCGCAAACCACCCGCGGGCCTGCTGCGCCAGCATGAACAGGGCGCTCAGCGCCTCAGAGGTGTTCAGATCGTCCTCCAGAGCCGCCGTGAATCGAGCGCGGGATTCCCGGATTTCGCCGCTCTCTTCCTCCTGCACCTTTCCGACCCTCTGCTCCACCTGCACCAGAAAATCATCCAGCGTCTCCAGCGCCCGGGCCGACTCTCCGAGGCGATCCCGGGTGAAGTCCATCGGGGAACGGTAATGAGCCCCAAGGAAGAAGAGCCGGAGGACATCGGCAGGGTGCCTCTCCAGCGCCTGCGGGATGGTGATCACGTTGCCGGCCGACTTGGCCATCTTCTGGCCCGCCACCGTGAGCAGGCCATTGTGGAGCCAGACGCGCGCGAACGGCTTGCCGGCCCCGACCGCCTGCGCCAGCTCATTCTCATGATGCGGGAAGAGGAGGTCCATCCCGCCGCCGTGGATGTCAAAGGCATCTCCGAGGAGGGACGTGGCCATGGTGGAGCATTCGATGTGCCAGCCGGGACGCCCGGCCCCCCAGGGGCTGGTCCACTGCGGCTCCTCCGGCTTGGCGTTCTTCCAGAGCGCGAAATCCAGCGGATCCCTCTTCCCCTCCCCCGTCTCCCCCCGCGCTCCCTCCAGCATCTCGTCCAGCTTCCGGTGAGAGAGGGGGCCGTACGGGTGGACCGCGCTGAACGCCCGCACGGAGAAGTAGACCCCGTCGCTTCCCCGGTACGCCATTCCCCGCCGGACGAGCTCCCCGATGAAGGCGATCATCTGCGGGATGAACTCCGTGGCCCTCGGCTCCTCCTGCGGGGGCTGGAGCCCCAGCCGGGTGAAGTCCGCCTGGAAACGCTCCGTGAAATGCTCCGCGACGGCCCGAGTCCGCCCCTTCAAATCCAAAGGGGTCTGACCCCTTTGGGCGGCATCTCTCAGCTCGCCTGAGTCAGGGGTCAGACCCCTGGCCCGTTCGATGATCTTGTCGTCCAGATCGGTGATGTTGCGGACGTAGGTGACCTGATGGCCGGACGCCTCCAGGAAGCGCCGGAGGACATCGAACACCACCGCGCCCCGCGCGTGCCCGATGTGGCAGTCGTCGTAGACGGTCACCCCGCAGACGTAGATCGTCACCCGCGGGGGATGGAGCGGCTGGAACAGCTCCTTCTTTCCGGAGAGGGTGTTGAACAAGCGGAGGGACATCCGCTAAGCCTTCTCGCGGTGTTCCTTGAGCTGGTGCTCGATGGAATCGATCTCGCGCTGGAGCTTTTCCAGGGCCTGCGCCAGCGGATCCGGCAGGTTGGTGTGGTCCAGGTTGATGCCGGGGAAATGGCGGCCCTGCTGCCGCACGATCCGGCCGGGAACTCCGACCACCACCGAATCGGCGGGGACCTCCCGGACGACGACGGCGTTGGCGCCGATCTGCACGTTGTCTCCGATCGTGAAGCTTCCCAGCACCTTCGCCCCGGTTCCGACCACCACATTGTCGCCGAGGGTGGGGTGCCGCTTCCCCTTCTGCTTTCCGGTCCCGCCCAGGGTGACTCCCTGGAAGAGGGTGACGTTATCCCCGATCACCGTCGTCTCACCGATCACCACCCCCATCCCGTGGTCGATGAAGAGCCCCCGGCCGATCGTGGCGCCCGGATGGATCTCAATGCCGGTGAGGCCCCGGGTGGTCTGCGAGAGGAGACGAGCGAGGAACCGAAGGCCCATCCCGTGCAGGAAATGGGCCGCGCGATGAGAGGCAATCGCCTGCACGCTGGGGTACAGGAGGAGAACCTCCCATGCGGACCGGGCGGCGGGATCCCGCTCCAGCGCGGCCCGGATCTCCTCCCGCATCGCCCAGCGCAGCCAGAGGACAAAGGCAACCCCTGCTCCAATCGCCCACCCGAACACGTTCATCGCGCCTTCCGTCGGCCTCTCTCCTCCACCAGAACCACCGCGTACGCCCCGATCGCCTTCTTCGCCCCGATCGGCCCCAGACCCTCCATCGTCTTCGCCTTCAGGTTCACCCGGCCCGGCTCCAGATTCAGCGTCCGCGCTACCGATTCCCGGATCGCTTTCCGGTGCGCGGACAGCTTCGGGCTCTCCGCCAGCACCACCAGGTCCACGTTGGAGACGCGGCAGCCCTGCCTGGAAACCTGCCTCAGCGCCCGCGAGACGAAGAGCCGGCTCGGCGCGTTCTTCCATTTCGGGTCGCTGTCCGGAAAGAAGGCCCCGATGTCTCCCTCGCCCACCGCACCGAGCAGCGCGTCGCAGAGGGCATGGAGGAGCACATCCGCATCGGAGTGCCCGTCGAGGCCCTTCGGCGAGGGGATCCGGATCCCCCCCAGCACGAGCGGCCGCCTGGCCGTCAGCCGATGGATGTCAAACCCGATTCCGATTCGCATGGCTCCTCAGAAGGGCTTCGGCGATCACCAGATCCTCCGGGGTCGTCACCTTGATGTTGCGATGGGAGCCGGCCACAATCCTCACCCTCCAGCCCAGCTTCTCGACGAGGGCCGCATCATCGGTCGCCTCCGTCCCGTTGGCCCGGCCCCTCCGGTGCGCCCGCTCCAGAAGATCCCGCCGGAAAACCTGCGGGGTCTGAACCGCCCAGAGGCGGCTGCGGTCCAGGGTCCTCAAGACCCAACCGTCCCGGGCCTCCTTGATCGTTGGAACGACCGGCACTGCGGTGATGGCGGCCCCGTCGCAGGCACCGCGGATCGCCCGATGGATGAGGGCCGGCGTCACCAGCGGCCGCGCCGCATCGTGCACCAGCACCCACTCCGCCTCCCTGGGGAGCGCCCTCATCCCCTGAAAGACGGAGGCCCTGCGCGAAGCCCCGCCCGGCACCACGCATGAAACCTTGCTGAAGCGGAGCCTCCGTACCAGTCGGCGGACCGCAGGCAGGTCCTTCCGATGAGCAACCACGACGATCTCACGCACCGCCCGGCTCGACTGCAGGGCGGCCAGGGCCCAGCAAAGCATCGGCTGACCCGCCAGCGGGACAAACGGCTTGTGCGTCCGAACCCCCATCCGCCGGCCCACCCCGCCCGCGGCCAGGATGGCAGCAACCATCCCCATCCTCAGGAGAGAGGGGCATGTTGGGGAGGGTGGGAAACTCTCCCCAACAAGACCACCGAGGGGGCGCAAGCCCCCGAGCCCCGGGAAGGGGGACTGGGCCGCCACGGCCCCTCTCCTCCCTGGCGGCCCAGGGGAGCCGTGCGCCGAGCGGAGCGAGGGAAAGCGAGGCCGTCGGGCCGAGCGACAGCACGGCGGGTGGCCGACCCGGAGGCCGCCAGGGGGCGGCCGGAGGGCGCCCCAGGGGCGTGCGGAGGAAACAATGCTTCCCCCCAACCAGCGGAGCGCGTTTCCCCCCTGGAACGGGCAGCGACCATGGACCGGCGAGCTTCGTTCACCTGCCCGACTTCCAGCCGGTGCGGGGCTCCCCGTTCTCCGGCTTGGCGAAGATCATCCGGCCCGCCGCCGTCTGGAGCACGCTGGTCACCTGCACGCGCACCGTCTGCCCGATGAGGTTCCTGCCCTGCTCCACCACCACCATCGTCCCGTCGTCCAGGTACGCCACCCCCTGGTTGTACTCCTTCCCCTCCTTGATCACCCGGGCCTCCATGATCTCCCCGGGCAGCACCACCGGCTTCAGGGCGTTCGCCAGCTCATTGATGTTGAGCACCTGCACGCCCTGCAGCTCGGCGATCTTGTTGAGGTTGAAGTCGTTGGTGAGGATCTTCCCCCCCAACAGCTTCGCCAGCTTGACCAGCTTGGCGTCCACCTCCTTCACGTCCGCGAAGTCCTCCTCCTGAATCCGGACATCGACGCTGGGGATCTTCTGGATCTTGGCCAGGACATCCAGCCCGCGGCGTCCCCGGTTGCGCTTCATGGGATCCTGGCTGTCGGCAATCTGCTGCAGCTCCTTGAGCACGAACCGGGGAACGACAAAACGGCCCTCAACGAATTTCGTCTGGCAGATGTCGGCGATCCGCCCGTCGATGACGACGCTGGTGTCGAGAATGATCAGGTCCTCCCGCTGATCCTGCCGGGCGAACTTGACGTAGGGGATGATGATGTTGAATTCATCGCGACCCCGCAGGGCGATCGCCATTCCGAAGTAGCAGAAGATCACGATGATGAACGCCCGCAGGGGATCGCCCAGCTCCGGCCCGGCGGGAACCAGATCCAGCGTGGTGATGATGAGCCGCGCCAGGATGAGCCCGAACAGCAGCCCGAAGACGGCCGCCGACAGCCCTCGCGTGGAGACCTTCTTCAGGGTCAGCTCCAGGACGATCAGGAAAAGCGCCAGAACCGATCCCCCGAAGGCCCCCCACCCTCCCGCCGCCGGCCCCAGCCACGGCAGCGCGTGCCCGACCTGGTATCCCACGAGGCCGCTGAAGGCAACGAAGAAGAGACGGATGAGCCACAGCGTCACTGGAATCACCTCCTTTGATGATGAAAGGCATCCTCAGAACCACTACTTCCTGCCCTTGGGACGGAAGAACAATTTCCAGGGGTTGGCCTTGAGATCCGCCGTCAAATCCTTGAGGTCCCGGTACAGATCATCCTGCGCGAGCAGGCGTCCGACCGTCCCCTCCCCCCTGCGGACCTTTCCCATCACATCGTTGGCCTGAATCAGAAACTCCTTCAGCTGGGCCATCGCATCCTGGGAGTGCACGAGCGTCCCCTTCAAGGATTCCCGCGTGGCTTCGTCCTCCAGGAGGGTCTCGACCGACGCAACGACCCGCTGGAGCTGCTCGACCGTCTTGTAGCCCGACTCCACGAGCTTCTCCGTCGGGATGGAATCCTTCCCCGCGAGGATCTCCCCCGCCGTGAGCAGCCGGGCCCCCGGCGTCCCGGGGGTGATCTCCAGATACTTCTCCCCGAGGAACCCGAGGGTGTTGATGTACGCCGTGGAGTCGTCCTCCAGCGGGGCGTCCTTCGAGATGCGGACGGACAGCTCCACCTGCAGCCGCTGGCTCGCCTCGTCCCGATAGACCCGGACGGCGCGGACCTCCCCCACCTGGACCCCCGACACCCGGACCGGGGCGCCCACGTCGATCCCGTTGACGAACGCGAAGCGGACCCTCAACGGATAGGTGTACTGCGCCTGCGTCGCGTAGAAATCGCTGATGGAAAAGACAACCACCGCCAGCAGCACAAAGGCGATGAAAACAAAGAGCCCGACCTTGACCTCCCGCGTGGCTTCCGTCATCCGCGCTCCTTTCCCTCCCCGTTGTCGGACTGGCCCAGGATGAACTGCCGGACCACGGGATCGGTCGTGGAGCGGATCTCCTCGACCTTTCCCACCTGGGCGATCCGGCCCTCGTGGAGCATCGCAATCCGGTCCCCCACGTTGTAGGCGCTCACCATGTCGTGCGTCACCACTACCCCGGTCACCCTCAACTGGTCGTGGAGCCGCTTGATCAGGCGGTTGATCGTGTCCGCCATCACCGGGTCCACGCCGGTCGTCGGCTCATCGTACAAAAGCACGGAGGGCTGCATGGCCAGCGCCCTCGCCAGCCCTGCCCGCTTGCGCATGCCGCCCGACAGCTCCGCCGGCTTGAGCCGCTCCGTTCCGCCCAGGCCGACCAGCTCCAGGCATTCCTTCACGCGCTTGCTGATCTGCGCTTCGGACAGGGTGGTGTGCTCCCTCAGCGGGAACGCCACGTTCTCGCCCACCGTCAGGGAATCGAACAGGGCCGCCCCCTGGAAGAGCATCCCCAGCCGCAGCCGGACCGCCTTGAGCACCGGACGCTCCGTCAGGGAAACCTCCTGCCCGTCCACGATCACCTGCCCCTGATCCGGCTTGAGCAGCCCCACGACGTGCTTGAGGAGCACCGACTTGCCGCAGCCGGAACGGCCGATGATCACCATCGTTTCCCCGTCGCGGATCGTCAGGTTCACCCCGCGCAGCACCGGCTGGCCGTTGAAGGCCTTGTGCAGATTGATGATCTCGATCACCCCGCCACCTCCCTCGCCGGCGATCCCAGGGTCCGGGCCATCCCTGCTTCGGGGAGGGCCCCGCCGGCGCACCGCCCGCGATCCCCTTCCCATTCCCCAACCTCCCGCCGGGGAACGGCGGCGCGCTCGTCCGGGGGAGGAGGGGCGGGGGCACAGGCTTCTCGCAGGCCGAGCGGCCACGGTGTCCCGAGCAGCG
>CAYJQV010000006.1:0-34732 GCA_964372395.1 uncultured Planctomycetia bacterium
GTGGTTGAACGCGCGGGTGCGGACGATGAACATCTTGTAGCTGCGCGCGTACTGGAACCCCAGGAAATCCTGCGCCACCTTGGATACCGCGTAGGGGCTCAACGGGCGCAGGGGGCTTTCCTCCGTCAGGGGCAGCTCGTTCGGGTGGACGAGCCCGTACTCCTCGGAGCTGCCGGCCACCTGCACGCGGGCCTCCATCTTGAGCTCCCGCAGGCCCTCGAGGAGGTTGATCTGGCCGACGGTGTTCGTGGTCATCGTCTCCGACGGGGCGCGCCAGGACATCGGCACGAAGGACTGCCCCGCCAGATGGAAGATCCGCTCCGGCTTGACCTCCGCAAGCACGTGGAGCACGGAGGCGGCGTCGCGGATGTCGCACTGGTGCAGGGTGATCTTTCCCAGGAGGTGGTCGATGTTGTCCGTCTTGCTGCGCCAGCGCTGGATGCCGAAGACGGAAATCCCGCCCTTCTCCAGCAGGAACTCCGCGAGGTGGCTTCCGACGAAGCCGGTGATCCCGGTGATCAGGACGCGCATGGTTGACCTCCCTTGGAACAGATCTCCCAGACCTTGGCCCACTTGATGAGATGGACGAACGCGTAGAGGACGCAGAAGATGACGCCGACCGTCCCCTCCCGGAAGCCCTGCTTCCGGACGTACAGCTTCCAGAAGAGTTTAGCGGATTTTACCCGGATTTGGTAGTCCAGTTCTCTCCCGGAGGGGCGGGGCCCGGCCTCGGTGAGCTGCAGCGCCTCGAGCGAGGTGTAGCGGTTCTGCCGGTCGATGAATTCCTCCAGGGAGCGGAACGGGGAATGCACCACCCCCACCCGCAGGCGGCCGATGGAGCCCTGCACCCGCAGCTGCTCGTGCACCCTGCCCTCGTATCGTGCCGAACCCCGGCGGAAGAGGTGGAGGGAATCGTGGTCCCAGCCGCCGAACCGCATCCGGCGCCCGAGGAAGAGATTCTGGCGGCGGAACTTGAAGGCGGCATGAGGGGGCGCCTGGCTGAGGATCCCCTCCAGCGCCCGGCGGAATTCCGGGGTGACCACCTCGTCCGCGTCGAGCTGCAGCACCCAGTCGCCGGTGGCATGGTCCGTGCCGACGTTCCTTAAAGCCGCGAAATCGTCGGGCCGCAGGTCCGTCACCACGGCGGCGCCGGCCTCCCGCGCCAGGCGCAGCGTGTCATCGGTGGAGCCGCCGTCCACCACAACAATTTGATCGACCCAGCGGATCGACTCCAGGCAGGCCGGAAGCGTCACCGCCGCATCCTTCGTCAGGATCACCGCGGAGAGCCGCGGTCCGGACGGGGAAGCCGCTGCCGCGGGTCGGCCGGCATCGCGCCGCCCGGGCGGGACGTTGCTTGCTGCGGCGCCCCGCCCCGCCGCGGCGGTCTCCCTCCCCTCCGCGTTCCTGAGGTGCCAGTACTTCGCGTAGCTGAGGAACTGGTACAACCCGGCGTAGGCGGCCACGATGAAGCCGAGTGAGCCGTCGCGGTACCCCTTCTTGACCCACCACGTCCGGAGGGAGCGGTCCGCGAAGCGCCACAGGCCGCGCCGGAGCGGCATCCGGCGGCCGTCCTTCAGCCACTTCCGCGCCTCCAGCGTGGTCTGCCGGTTGAGCTTCGCGAGGAAATCGGCGAGGTCCCTGTAGGAGTAGTGGATGAGGTCGTGCCGGAGCTGGCCCGAGTCGGCGTTCATGAAGGCCCGCGGGTGAACCTCCACCTCCTCATAGCGGAAGCTCTCTTTCCGGAAGAGCCGGAGCTGCGGGCTGGGATACCAGCCGCCGTGGCGCACCCAGGTGGAGCCGAGGTAGTTCCGGCGCGGGATGGTGTATCCCTTGAACTGCGGGGTCCCGCGCAGGAGCCGGAGGATCTCGTCCCGCAGCTCGGGGGTCACCCGCTCATCCGCGTCCAGGCTCAGGATCCAATCGTGCCGGGCCTGGTCGTACGCGAAGTTCCGGTGGACGCCCTCAATCTCCATCCTGCGGCGGATCACCCGGTCGGTGTACCGCCGGGCGACCGCCACGGTCTCATCGGTGGATTCATCGTCCACCACCACAATCTCCCCCGCCCAGCGCACCGATTCCAGGCAGTCGGCCAGGCGCGCCGCCTCGTTCCTGGTGATGACGACTACCGAGAGCGGGACGGTCTCTGGCATGCTTCGGCCACCTGTTCAGGAGACGGGTTGACGAGGATCTGCGCCGGCAGGATCCACCTCCACCGCTGCAGCCCCGAGGCCCATGCGGCATCGTACGTGACCACGAGCTGGAAAGGTTTCTTCCGCTTGGCGAGCAGCCGGAGGAAGAGCTTGAGCCGCCATCCCCCTTCCTTCACCGGCAGCCGGCTGATCTGGGCATGGCGGAGCACCTCCTCCGGAAGCCGGCCGGGCGGGGAGGCGAAGCAGATCCAATGCCCCTGCTTCGCCAGATCCAGCGCCACCCGCCCGACGGCGGTGGCCCCGTCCCCCGGCGCACCGGGCATCACCCAGAGGATCCTCAGCCGCCGGCCCCACTTCTGCTCAAAGCGCCTTCGGTTCCTCTCGAACTCCTTCTCCCAGCCCGGCAGCCGGCGGAAGCTGGCCTTCTCCTCGTGGTAGACGTACGCGGCGCAGGCGCGGGCGGAGAGGAGTCCCGCCTGCCGGGCGCGGCGGGAGAGGTCATCGTCGTCGAAGTTTCCCATGCCGAACGATTCGTCCAGCAGGCCGATCCGGTCGAAGAGGTCACGCCGCGCCAGCAGGCAGAAGCCGAGGGCGACGGAAAGCTCGGCCCACTGGCCCGACTGGGCCTTCAGACCCCGGGCGAACTCGTCCAGAGGCATGCGCCCTGCGTCGAACCCAAGGGAGTTGCTGGTGGGGTTGAGCAGGCCGATCTTCGGGTTGGCCTGCGCCACGCGGATCATCTCCTGCAGCCAGCCCTGGGTGACGACGGTGTCGTTGTTGAGCAGGCAGACCCACGGAGAGGTGGCGGCGCGGATCCCCTGGTTGGCCGCGCGGATGAAGCCGAGGTTCCGCTCGTTGCGGAGGATCCTCGCCGGCAGTCCGCCTTCCCGCGCGAAGCGTTCCAGGAGCTCCCGCGTCGGCGGGCGACTTCCGTTGTCCACCAGGATGAGGCGCACCTGCCGGGTTGAGGCCGCCACGCTCTCCAGGCAGCGCTTCGTCAGCTCCGGCTGGTTCCAGATCGGGATGATGATGTCGCAGAGAATCGTCATCTTCGCCGCCTGCCGGGCCACTTTGTTTCGCCGGCCTGCGGGGCGGTGGATGGTGCCCAGGACGGCTCGGCCTCCCCACCGGGGCGGCCGGCCTCTCTCTCGGCCTCGCTCTCGCCTGACCGAAAGGTCCCGGGCGAACCGTGGCCGCTCGGCCTCCGAGAAGCCTGTGCACCACCCCCCGCCCCCGGCCGGCTAACTCGTGCAGGCCACGGGTGACGCCGAGGGATGCCCCCGCCGCGCGCAGTTCCGCAGACCTCTCCTCCTGGTGTTGTTACGGGAAAGGTCGAGGACTGTCTGAGCACGGCGGGGGCTCCCGAGGCGGCGCCCATGGCCGGCATACTATGGGATGATGTCGAGTCCATAGTAGGGGTGCGTCTTCAGGAGGGCGGGGAGATCCTCAGGGGCCACGCGGAGCGCCCGCGGGAATTTGGGCGGATCCACCGGGTGGATGTTTTCCATCGTCCGGTCGGAGGGCCAGCCCTTCCAGACCCGCTCCACCCACTCCGGGGAGATCTCGTGCGCGTGGCTGAAGGTGCGGAACTTGTCCTCCATGGCGCGGGCGCTGCGCGCGTAGGAGAAGTGGTAGAAGAGCGCCCCCTCCGGGGGGAACTCGTGGACCGGACCCAGACTGTTCATCTCGTTCTGCCCGACGAAGCGCAAGCGATGCGGCAGGGGGATGCCCAGGAGCCGCCGGTGGCGCGTCATCTTAAAGATCCGGCGGGGCCGCCAGGAGATCTCCTGCGCCGGGATCCGGTAGGAAAAACCGCGCCAGAAGATGTGGCACTTGATGATGAAGGTGCCGACTCCGGGCAGCGTCTCCAGGGTCCTGCGGATGTTGCGCAGGTGGTCCTCGCGGTACACCTCATCCCCGTCCACCAGCCAATAGTAGTCGATGCCGTCCTGCAGGCAGAGCTCCAGCCCGGCGTTGCGGTGGTCCACCTCCGAATCCCAGACTCCCTTGACCACCGTGATCCGGCTGTCTTCCCGCCCCAGCCGGTCCACCAGGGCCTCCGTGCCGTCCGGCCTGGAGATTTCGCGCGCGGCCGGGTTGTACGCGTTGTACGGCTGGCGGCCGAGGAGGAGATAGACCCGGTCTGCCGCCGGCAGGATGGACCGGACCGCGTACTCCAGGTACTCCTCCTCATTGTAGACGCAGAAGACAGCGCCGATCTTCATGGGCAGCACGCCCCCGCAGGGATGCCGGCCCCGGCGGGCACCCTCGGCCACGGTGGGGATGGGGCGCGAGGACCTTCTCGCAGCGCGAACGGGGCACGGTCTTCATTCTCCTTAAGATTTCTTTGTCCGGCAGTGAGCGCGAGAGAGAGGGCTGGGCCACGCTGGGGCCCAGACAGCGTGTCCGGACGCCCCGACCCGCCGGGGCCGTGGTTGGCCTCCGGTGCCGGACTCCCCTGCTTTGGGGATGCCCGGCGCAGCAGCTCCGCAGGCCGAGTGGGCACGGTTCGCCGGGGGGCTTCCTTGCAGGCGAGAACGAGGCCGAGGACGGAGTGAGGCGCCTCGCGGGGGCGCCGAACGCTGCAAGCCGGGCGACCCGAAGCAGGGGTGGCACCGGAGCCGAGTCGGCCTTTCATCGGTAGCGGCCTGCTGCGCTGCGGGCGACGATCTGCAGAAGCTCCCGGAAGGAGCCCAGCACGTCCCGCCTGAGGCGGACCTTGGTCTTGCCTTGATCGGTCCATTCCACCGGGAGCTGAACGACCTTCAGGCGGTGCGCCCGGGCAATGGCGAACAGCTCGGCGTCAAAGGACCAGCCCGGCACACTCATCCTGGGCAGGCAGAGCTCACAGGTCCGGCGGCTGAGCAGCTTGAATCCGCAGGTGGTGTCGGAGATGCCGGGGCTGATCAGCAGGCGGCAGAGCCACCGGTAGCCGGTGCTGAGACACCGCCGGAGGCGGGGCTGGTGTCCGTGAATCCTGGAGCCGGCCATCCGCCGGGATCCGACCACCAGCTCCGCACCGCCGCGCAGCGGGGGGAGGAATTTTTCCAGCTCTCCGATGGGGGTGGCGCCGTCGGCGTCGCAGAAGAGGACGTTCTCGCCGGCCGCTGCCCCCAAGCCGGTCCGCACCGCCGCCCCCTTTCCCTGATTGGTTTCGTGGCGGATCCAGCGCAGCTGCCGGCATTCTCCCTGCTCCGCTGCGACCCGCTGGAGGGTATCGTCCCGGCTGCCGTCGTCCACCACGAGGATCTCCCAGGTGGTGGGCTGCCGGCGGAGATACGCTGCGGCGGCGCGGATCGCCTGCGTGATGCGCGGCCCCTCGTTGTAGGCAGGGATGAGGATGGTGAGGAAGGGCCTCATCGCTTGGAGAAAACGACCACCGGCGATGCGGAGCTGTCGGTGCGAAAGCGGTGGTAGCCGGGATCGGGCCGGTTCTGCCAGGGAAGATCGGGAGCGTCCAGGACGATCCGCCGGTACCGGGCCTCGATCCGGCGGTAGTAATCCGATTCGAAGAAGGCGTCCGGCACCCAGTGCCGGAGGATGACGATCCAGTCCGGGTACGTTTCCCGCTGGAAGTCCTCGAGGCGGGCGAGCGGCTCCACCTTCAGAGAGGTGTAGAAGAGGATCGGGTGATCCTCCGTGGGGATCTTCACGGTCTGGCCGGGCTTTCCTTCGCGGAGCAGAAGCTCCACGATTCCGTCGATCGGACCGCGGTAGGTGTGCGTGAGCTCCCCGATGAACTCCGCCGGAAGGGAGCGGACCGGCTTCGAGCCGGGGAGGGCGTAGTGCACATCCGTCAACGTGAGCAGGAGCGCCACGGGGATCCCGATCCAGCGCCGAAGGCGGATGAGCCGCAGCAGCAGGATCGCCTGCACCAGGAGCAGCCACGGCATCAGGTGAATGAGATACCGAAAGTGACGCTGGGCCGGGCCGAGGATGAGGAAGAGCAGGCCGATCCCCAGAACGGAGAGGATCCATCGGCGCAGGTCCGGCGGCAGGGCCGGGGCACCCCTGCCCCACGCGGCCCGTCGGAATCCGGGCCAGAGCAGCAGGAGGGGAAGCCAGAAGGTGACCGGGAGCAGGTAATGGTTGATCTGCCTGAAATAGAACTCCGTGTGGTGACGGATCTCGCGCCAGGAGGGCTCCACGTGATGCTGCCCGGACTGGAGAAAGAGGGCGAACGGAAGGGTGAGCAGAGCAACCGGAAGGGCGATCGCCAGAGCGGACCGCATCCGGCTTCGCAGGGCCCCGCTCCAGAGCGCATGCGCCAGGCAGGCGCCGGCCATGGGGACAAAAGCGCCGTGGTTGGCATGAAACAGCAGGACGAGGGCCAGCCCCAGGTTCCATTCAGAACGGGGCCTGGCCTGCAGCCAGCGCCAGTAGGCCCACGACGCCCAAAGGGACAGCAAGAGCGAGGGGGCGTAGTAGCGGCACTGGCGCATGTGCAGCAGGAAGGGGACGCAGAGCAAAAACAGCAGCGAGAAGAGACGGGCCAGATCCCTGTCCCCGGACCATTTCAAAAGGAGGCGATACGCGAGAAGAAGAGATCCCAGGCCCATCAGCGCGAACGGCAGCCGCGCGGTGAGTGTGCCTGCACCGAAGAGCTGGAAGAAGAGAGCCAGCAGGTACATGGGAAGCCACGGGTGGTATGTCCAGGCCTCCCCGGCGGCGAGCGGAACGGCGGGGTTCAGGCGGTTGACGCCGTCGAACGCGCGCGGATAGCCGAAGCGGAGGGTATTCTTCGCCAGCACCGCGGTCTCCGCCTCATCCTGCCAGAGCCGCCCGTTGTCCAGGCGGGTCAGGAGCAGGAGGCCGCCGAGGAAGAGGAGCAGCAGCACCCACGAATCTCCGCGTTCAGGCCAGAAGCGCATCGGCGGCCTCCAGCACCGGTTCAACAGGCAGCTCCTTGAGGCAGCGGTTGTCCCATGGGCATGGGGGGAATCGGAAGGAACGGTAGCAGGGACGGCAGGCCAGGCCCAGCGAGACCACGCGATGGATCGGTCGAGGAGGATAAGGCCCGTAGACGGAGCCGTCCACCGGGCCGAACAGGCAGACGGTGCGGGTCCCGACGGCGCTGGCCAGATGCATCGTTCCGCCGTCGTTTCCGATGACCAGCGCGCAGCGTTTCAGCAGCCCCGCCAGCAGGAGCAGCGAGGGAAGCTGGATGGCCAGATGGGGTCTGGCCCCCATGGATTCCTCGACCCTGCGGCAGATTGGCTCCTCCTGCCGGTCGCCCAGCACCAGGATCTGCGCGCCGTGCCTGCTGGCGATCGCATCCCCCACTTGGGCGAACCGTTCCGCCGGCCAATGCTTGTATCGGGCGTTGGGCCCCCAGCTGGTTCCGCCCCCGGGGACCAGGGCGACGATCTTTGCCGGAGGGGCGAGCGCTTGCTCCACGCAGTAGCGCTCGGCCTGTTTCTCCGCCTCGGCCGGAAGAGGCATGGGCGGCTCCGGCGCCGAGTCGCACGGGATGCCGGCCAGATCCAGCAGCTCCAGGTAATTCTCGGCGACCGGGCGCTGCTCGAACCCGTTGATCGGGAGGCGGCGCGTGAGAAAGCGGCCCCGGCCCCGGAAGTTGAACCCGATCCGCCGCGGGATGCCCGCCAGCGCCGCCGCAAGGCCGTAGTGCCATCCGAGCGAGAGGTCCAGGAACAGATCAAAACGCTCACGGCGGACATCCTCGAGGAGTGCGCGCAGCATCCCGACCCCTCCCCTCCTGGAGCGGGCCCACGCCCGGCGGAATTCGTCCTTCTCAAAGGCCCGGTGCCAGTTCAGCTCCGGCCAGCTCGCCACCAGATCCTCCGTGCGGCGGTTGCAGAGGAAACCGAGGAACCCGCCCGGAAGGGAACGCCGGAGGGTGCGCACCAGCGGGAGGGAGAAGAGGAGATCTCCGATTCCAAAGGGATTGGCGATCAGGATGCGCATGAGGATCGTACGGCGGCCAGGAGCTCATCCGGCGTCGGGGAGAGGAGAACGCGATGGGAATCCCCCTGCGGCTTCCAGCGCTGCATCTGGCGCCCGTGCTCCCGCGGGGCGACCACGACGGTCGGCGTGCCGACTGCGGCTGCGACGTGCGCCGGCCCGCTGTCGTTGGTCACCAGGAGCGAGCAGAGCCGGAGCAGCTCCGCCAGCATCCGGAGGGAGGTCTTGTTGCAGAGGTTAAATGCCCCGGCTGGCATCTGAAGCAACGGCGCTGGGTCGACCCCATCGCCGATCAGAAGGACAGTCCTCCCCTCACCGGCGAGGCGGCGGGCGGCTTCGGTGAAGCTCTCCAGCGGCCAGCCCTTGGCCGGATTGCTGGTCCACGGGTGAATGGCCACCGGCTGCGCATCCTCCGGCACGCCTTCTGAACGCAGAAGCTGAAGCACCTGTCCGCGCGCCTCCGCCCTTTCGGGCAGGGTGAACGCTGCGCGCGAGGCCTGAATGCCGAGCAGACCGGCCAGCTCCAGGTTGTACTCCGTCTCGTGCAGCGAGCGCAGGTGCTTGGTGTCGGGAATGGCGCGATTGAGAAGGATGCCCCACTTCCTCCGGTAGCCGATGCGCAGGGGGATACCCGCCAGGAAGCAGGTCAGATGAAAGAAACGGGTCGGGTTGAGGATGAGCGCCGCATCGAAGCGGAAGGAACGCAGCCATCGGGCGAGGTGGAGCGAGGCCCACCAGCCCTCGTTCGCGGTCTCCGGCAGGGAGAGGACCTGCTCGAAATCGGGATGCCCTTCCAGCAGCGGCTGCAGCTCCTTGCGGACGAGCAGCCAGATCCGCGCAGCGGGCAGGCCCTGACGAATGGCGGAGGCAACCGGCAGGCTCATCAGAACGTCCCCCAAGCGGTCCGTCCGGACGAGGAGGATCCGCCGGGGGTCCGTGGCGGTCATGCCGTTTCGCGAGGAGTGGGTATACCGGAGAGGAAGGAGCTGGCCTGGCTCCAGGTCAGGCCGTTCTCCTCGCAGTAGCTCTGGACCTGGCGGACGAGTTCCTCCGGCGGGCGCCGGATCGCGAGGAAGACCTCCTGAACGGCCTGCTGCTGGACCACCTGCCCGAGCTGCCGGCGAGTGCCCAGGATCGGGATCCCGTGGATGCAGTCCCCCTGCTTGGCGAGGTCATCGTCCAGGAACCCGACAACGCGCCGGAGGCGCTGGCGGTCCAGCTTGAAGTGCTGAAGCATGAGCTCGCCGACGTCCCCCGCCCCGATGATCAGAACCCGGCGGGCGCTGGGGGCGGAGGCGCTGATCCATTCGTTGAGCATGGGCTCCACAAGCCGCGCCCCGCTGACCGCCAGGAAGAGCAGCGTGCCGTCGATGATGAAGACGGCCCGGGAGTAGCCCTCAAATCGCCACAGGTAGAGCACCACGATGCCCGAGAGGGCCGAGCTCATCAGGACCGCGCGCAGGATGTTGGTGAGGTCGGACAAGCTGATGTAGCGCCGGAGGCCGCGGTAGAGGCCGCAGGCGAAGAAGCAGGTCATCTTCACGGTGATCACCCATGGGAGGGATTTCAGGATCAGCGCCTCGATATCGGGCGTCAGGTTCCCCTCGAAGCGCAGCGCATGGGCCGTCACGTAGCAGGCGCAGATGAAGACAAAGTCGGCGAGCACCTCCGCGATCCGCCGTTTGTGCATCAGCATGGTGCCGATCACGGTGATCGGCGTGTCAGTGGGCACCGGCGCATCGGCGGCGTAAACCCGGACCTTGGCCAGATAGGAGCCCAGCAGCAGCAGGATCCCGACGGCCAACAGCCAGAGCCCGAGGATCGTTAACGGCTTGGGCTTGAGCGGAATGAGGCTCAGGATCCCCAGCAGCGCCGTCAGCCCGTAGAGCGCAAAAACCACCTGCCTTGGCGTTAAGCCCAGCAGGCCCAGCCGGTGGGAGACGTGGTCCGTTCCCCCCCGGAACGGATGCCGCCCGTGCAGCATCCGCTGCAGCGTCACGAACAGGGTGTCGAAGATCGGGACGGCCAGGAGCAGCGTCGGAAGGGAGAGCAGGCCGAGCAGGCGTACCGGCTGGTGCCATGTCTCCATGAGCGACAGCGCCCCCAGACCCAATCCCAGGACCTGGCTTCCGGTGTCCCCCATGAAGATCTTGGCAGGCGGGAGGTTGTAGTGGAGAAAGCCCAGCGTGGCGCCCGTGAGGCTTGCGGCGACGACGGCCACGACCACATGCCCGGCATGCAGGGCGTGCCAGACGCAGAAGGCGCCCGCGATGGCGCCGATGCCGGCGGAGAGCCCGTCCATATTGTCCATCAGGTTGAAGGCGTTCATCACCAGCACCAGCCATCCGATGGTGAGCGGGATGCTCAGCCAGGAGTTTGCCAGATCCACCTGGACCCCGGAGAAGAGGACCAGGCAACTGGTGATGATCTGGGCGATCAGCTTGGTGTTGGGGTGCAGCGGCCTGAAGTCGTCCACCATTCCGACCGCTGCGATGAGGCCCCCGCCGAGCAGCAGGCCGAGCATCCGGGGATCCTTGGGCATGGTGAGGGCCGCTGCCGCCAGAAAGCCCAGGGCGATCGGGATGCCGCCGAGGCGCGGGACGATCCTCCGCCCCCAGCGGTCGTCGGCCGGATGGGCCAGGCAGCCCAACCGGAAGGCCAGCGGCCGGATCCACGGGGTCAGCCAGAGGGCGAGCAGGTACGCGCCCCCGCCGACCAGGAGGACGCGCAGCAGCGGCAGCTCAGTCATCGGACCGGAAGGCTGGCCTCATTACGGTAGTAATCAATGACGCTCTGGATGATGTCGTCGAGCTTCTGGGTCGGGGCGAACCCGACCGCTCGCTGCACCTTGGAGATGTCCGGCACCCGGCGGGCCATGTCCTCGAAGCCCTCCTCGTACGCCTCGTCGTAGGGGATGTACCGCAGGGTGGAGACGCTTCCCGTCTGCTGAAGCACCCGCCGCGCAAGCTCCTCGATGGTGACCTCCTCCTGGCTGCCGAGGTTGTACGCCTGCCCGACGGCATCCGGAAGCTGCATGAGCGCGGCGATGGCGCGGACGGCGTCCTTCACGAAGAGGAAGCAGCGGCTCTGCCTCCCGTCCCCGTAAACGGTCAGCGGCTCCCCCCGCATCGCCTGCTGGACGAAGCGGGGAATCACCATGCCGTACGCGCCGGTCTGGCGCGGGCCCACGGTGTTGAACAGGCGGACGATCACGGTGGGAAGCCCCTTCTCCTTCCAGTAGGTGTAGGCGAGGATCTCGTCCACGGCCTTCGAGGTGGAGTAGGACCAGCGGCTTTTCAGGGGCGAGCCCAGGATCCGGTCCTCGTCCTCCTTGAGGGGCCCGTTGGTGTTCTTGCCGTAGATCTCGGAGGTGGAGGTGATCAGCACCTTCTTGTGGTAGCGGTAGGCCATCTCCAGCACGATCTCGCTTCCGCGGATGTTGGTGGTGAGGGATTCCAGCGGGTGGTTGACGATGAGCTCCACCCCGACGGCGGCCGCCAGGTGGAAGACGGCGTCGCACCGCTCGATGAACTTGTCCACGAGCCGCTCATCCAGGATGGATCCGATGACGAGCTGGAATGCCGGATTGGACTTGATCTCCCGCAGGTTCTCCACACGGCCGGTCGAGAGGTTGTCCAGCGCCACCACCTCGTGCCCCTGCCGGAGCAGCTCCTCTGCCAGGTGAGATCCGATGAAACCGGCGCCGCCGGTGATCAGTGCCTTCATGGGTTTCCTCCCTCCGTTGCATAGCACAGGTACAAGGATTCGATGTCGCCAAGCAGGCGCTGCCGTCCGAACTGGGCGGCGGCGTATGAGCGCCCTGCCTGGGCCAGGCGGCTGCGCAGGCCCGGGTCCCGGGCCAGCGTCTCGAGCGCGGCCGCCAGCCCCGCAGCGTCTCCGGACCTCACCAGGATCCCCCGTTCGGCGACCAGGAAGCCGCCCTCGGGGACCGGCCGGGAGCCGCCGCCAAGAAGATCCCTCACCCCCCCCACCTCGGTCCCGACCGCCGCCCGGCCGGCGGCCATCGCCTCGATGAGCGAAAGGGGCGTCCCCTCATTCCAGGAGGTGACGCAGACCAGGTCCAGCCCCGCGTAGCAGGCCGGCAGATCGTCGCGCCATCCGGAGAAGCGGACGATTTCCTCCAGACCGAGCTGCCGCGCCTTCTGTTCCATCTCGGCCCTCAGAGGGCCGTCGCCGATCACCTGGCCGCAGATCCGTCCAGCGGCGCCGTTGCGGGCGAGGCGCGCAACCGCCTCCAGGAAGAGGGCCGGATTCTTGATCGGCACCAGGCGGCCCACCAGCGCGCAGCGGAGCACCGGAGAGTCCTCCGGCGCCGGCAGAGACTCCAGCGGTTCCAGCTCCAGCCCGATCGGGATCACCCGCCACTGCTCGGGCGAGCCGACCCCCCGCTTCAGCAGCGAATCCCGGATGGATGCGCTGACGGCGATCAGGCAGTCGGTGCGCCGGGCCAGCCAGCGCTCGACCCAGAGGAAGCTGCGCGATAACCAGCCGGAAAAGTAGCCGTCCAGCACATGGCCATGAAACGTGTGGATCAGAATCACCGCTTGTCCGGCCCGCCTCCCAGGCCCCAGGCGATTGTACAGCAGCGCTGCCAATCTGCCGAGGGTCCCCGCCTTCGCCATGTGCGTGTGAACGATCCGGGGCCGTTCCCTCCAGAACACGGTGGCCAGCCCCCAGAGCGCCGCCGCATCCCACCAGGGCCGCAACGGCCTGCGCAGGGCAGACAGCCGGATCAGCCGGCATCGGATCCGGTCTGAGCGTTCCCCCTCTCCGGCCTCGGGCCGGCCGACCACCAGGCAGGCGTCAAAACGATCCCGGTTGAGCCCGGACAGAATCGCCGCGTGCGTGGAGGGCCCTCCGATGTTGAGGCGGGTCATCACCCGGATGATCTTCATGCTGGACCGACATCGCATTTTACCACCGAATGTAACCGCGCAGCCAGTACCAGGCCAGCCCGCCGTACTCGTGGAGCACGGCCAGCGCCTGCCGGAGGCGATGGCCGGCGCCGTGCGGGTGGTCGAATTCCGATGGATGAACCGGCGCGTACAAGAGGGATATACCGGGCCGGCACTCCCGCGCGATCAGGGCCACCCGCCTCATGTGATAGGGAGAGCTGACGAGGATCACCCGCTGCCATCCCTGCTCCTGAAAGATGCGGTGACAGAACAGCAGGTTCTCCCGGGTGTTCCGGGAGGAATCCTCGACGAGGATGGCGGCGGGCGGAATCCCCCATGCGATCGCCAGCCGCTCCATGGTCTTGGACTCACTGGAGCCGCCCGGTGCGCCGGTCGAAAAGAGGAGGCGGTCGGCAAAGCCTTCTCGGTAGAGCCCGACCCCGTACCAGACCCGCTCCGCGGTGCTGCTGGTCGGCCTGCCGTACTCGTCGACGCCGCCCCCCAGGACGAGGATGCAGTCCGCTCGCGTGAGCGGGTCCCGGACGAGCAGGGGGAGGGCGGCCTGCCGGTACAGCACGATGAAGAGGAGGAGGCCAACCGCCAGGATCCGAGCAAGCCAGCCGCATCGCCTCAGGATCCTCCGTGCGGTCATGCGCCGGTTGCGTCTGCGACGAGCGCCCTCACCCGATGGAGGTAGGTATGCTCCCGCAGCACCCGCTCCCGCCCCCGCGCCGCGATCGCCTCTCTCTCCCTTGGGTGGCGAAGGTAGTAGTCGGCCATTTCCCGCGCTTCAGCCGGAGAACGGTAAACGGCCAGCTCCTTCCCCGGCTCCAGCAGCTCCTCCATGCCCGGCACGGCGTCGCACAGCTGGAATGTGCCGGCCGCCGGCAGATCAAACGCGCGTGAGTTCAGGCCCGCCTCCCGCGTTTGCGCGGCGTGGACGTTGAGGCCGATCCGGGCGGCGTTGTAGATCCGGGCCGTTTCCCGGTCCGGGACGAACCGCTCCTCCGGGACGATCCTGCGCCCGCCGCCGTTCAAGGTCGCGCCGGCCTGCGCGCTTTTCCACCCCTTGCCCCAGACCTTGATCTCCATGCCGGAGAGCGCCTGCAGAAGCTCGGCCCGCTGGGGATAGAACCAGCCGACCATCGCGATGTCGCACCCGTACCGTCTGCGTTCCCAGGGGCGCAGCTCCAGGGGGCGATACACCGTTTCATCGCAGGCGCAGGGGAGGAAGCGGACGTCCTTGGCTCCCAGCGCGCGCACCGGGGCGAGGTAGGAGCGGTCGAAGAGGAAGAGGGTGTCGTAGAGCGGCAGGAGTTTCTCCACGCCGTAGCGGAATGGATCGTCCTGCCACCAGGCGACGACCGGCCCGCGGCAGGAGCGGCGCAGCCTGGACAGCAGATCGGCGGATAGAGATTCCCCGTGCAGCACCACGATCCGGTCCGGCTGGATGCGGGCGGCCAGGCGAATCAGCCGCCGGTCCCTGGATTCATGCCAGAGGGCCCTTCCCCGCTCAAGGCCGGCGGCGAGCCAGGGGATCGGTGAAGCCATCTCCTTTCCCCTGCGGAGCGTGAACCGGTCCACCCAGATGTCCGTGTAGTGTGAGACCGCAGCCGAATGCCCAAGCCGTCTGAGGGCCCGGGCGGTGTAGATCGTCCACGGCATGAACAAGGAAGGACCGATGAGGAGGACCCGCATGGCGGTTGAGCGGCTTAAGAGGGCCTGCTTTGCCCCAGAACGGCAGAGGGGGAGCGGCAGCGGAGCATGGAGCTTAAACCTTCCAGGACCCCAATCGGTCGGACGCCGAAATCCTCTTCCATCCGGCGGGTGATGAAGGAGCTGTCCGGCGGCCTGCGCACGAATCCCCGGATCGCCTGAGCCGGTACGCCGGAAACCGCCGCCGCGTTGTGACCGAACAGCTGCGCCACGCGCCGCGCAAAATCGAAGAGGCTCAGCCGGTCTGCCCCAGCGACGTGCACGATGCCGCTTCGGCCCTGCCGGAGACCTGCCCAGAGGGTCCGCGCGCAGCTGGCTGCGGAGAGCGGCATGCTGAAGATGTCACAGGCGGCCTCGATGCCGCGCCCCTCCTCCAGGCTGGACAGCCAGCGAGTGACGGCGTTATCCCGGCCGCCCGGCAGGGGCCATCCGTACATCAGGATCGGGCGGACGATGAGGCAGGAATCGCCGGCGAGGTCGCGGGCGACCTGCTCCGATTCCATCTTGATCTGTCCGTAACGGTTGACAGGGCACAGCGGGGAATTCTCCGAATACGGGGGGTGCAGGCCGTCAAAGACCGCGTTGGAGGAGATGTGGACCAGAAAGGCCCCCGCCCGGCGGCAGGCGTGCGCCATTGCCCGGGTCCCTTCCACATTCACCTGCCGGACCCTCACCGGATCCCGGTCCGCCTCATCCACGCTGCCGACCGAAGCGGTGTGGATGACCGCCTCCGGCCGCAGTTCGCGGACGAGGCGCCCGGCCGCCCCGGCATCCTCCAGATCCAGCGGGTGGAAACGGTCCCGCCACTCCGCGGGGGGCGGATTCCGATGAAACGTGGCGTGAACCTCCCACCCGGCGGGGGCCGTCTCCAGCAGGGACTTTCCGAGGAGGCCGGTTCCGCCGGTGATCAGGACGCGCAAACGGGTCACCCCAGCTCCAGCTGGGTGTGGATCTCCTCGAGGCAGTCGATCAGTCCCTGCCCCAGGTCCACGTAATGGTTGCTGACCAGCTTCTTCGCGATCCTGGGACGGAAGGAGTAGGGGGTCACGGTGTAGTGGGGGGTCTTGCCTTCCCTGCGGCGCTCCGGGTCCACAGGCCGGTATTCGATCTGGATATCGCTTCCCACGATCTCCCGGATCATCTCCATCAGATCCCGGATCCTCATCGGCTGGTGGCCGGTGAGCACCACGCACTCGTTCCGGAACTCCGGCTCCAGGATCCGGACGCTGGCCTCGGCGACGTCCGTCACATGCACGTACTCCCTCAACTCGTCGCCGGTGCCGTCCACCACGATCTTCCTGTTCCGGAGCGCTTGCGTGAGGAACGCGAGCATGCCGTTCTTCTTGTCGGCCCGCCGGCCGTAGATGGAGCCGTAGCGCAGGATCGTGTAGTCCAGGCCGTAGCTCCGCTGGGACTCCTCCACGTACAGCTCGCAGGCCTGCTTGCTGGCCCGGTAGAAGCCGCCGGAGTGGCCGGCCACGTAAATGCTGCTGGCGTAGATAAAGCGCGCCAGCCGCGCCCGCCGGGCCTCCTCCAGAAGGGTGGCGTTGCCCAGCACGTTGCTCCTCGCCGTCTCCGCCGCGAGGCCTGCACCCTCCTCCAGATCGGCGAGCCCTGCGAAATTGTAGGCGACCTCCTTCCCCTCCAGGGCGGCCCGGACTGGCCCCGCGTCCAGGATGTCCCCCTGGACGAACTCCTGCTGCGGGAGCAGATGCGGTGAGCGCCGCAGATCGAAGACGGTGACCTCGTGCCGCGCCTGCGTCAGCGCGTCCGCCACGTGGCTGCCGACGAACCCGGAACCGCCAAAGACAACCGCCTTCACTTGACCGCCTCCAGCTCAGCCGGCTGCACCCCGTGGGCCCTCAGCCAGAATTCCACCTGCGGGACCTGCCACTCGTAATCCACATCCAGCCCCCCCCACTGCTTGAGCGGAACGATCTTCCGCCCCATCCAGCGCTGCGGCAGAAGCCCCTCCTGCAGACGCTCCAGGCAGCGCGGCCGGACCACCGAGACCCCCATGTCTGCGAAATAGACCTCTCCCTGAGAGTCCCGGTCGCAATTAAGCCGGGCGGGATCGCCGAACGCCTCGAGGGGCACAAAGGGATGGAGCAGCCCGTCCGCCCCGATCCGGCGGGAGCGCAGCGGACTCCACATATTATACGCGGAAACGGAGACGGCCGAGTCCGGAACCGGATCGGCACGCAGGGCCCGGATGCCCTGCTCAATGAGATCGGAGGTGACCGTCGGGGCATTGCAGAAGAGGAGCACCAACAGCTCCGCCCGCTTGCCTTCCGCCTGCAGCTCCTCCCGGATCACCCGGTAGCCGTGCGCGAAGGCCTCCTCCCCCAGCGCCTCAGCGGTCGCCAGCCCCGGCGGGCGCTCGATGATCCGCGCACCGTACTCCCGGCCGACCGCCTTCATCGCCTCGGAGTCGGTCGACAAGTAGATCCGACTCACCGATGGGGCGCCCGCGGCGGCCATCAGGGGATAGGCCATGAGGGGCCGGTTGAGAACCCGGTGGAGATTCTTCCCCGGGAATCCGCGGCTCCCCTCCCGGCCCAGCGCCAGCGCGCAGACGATCCCGCTCACCCCACCGCCTCCGCGAGCAGCGGCCTCTTCGATGCAATGGCCATCCAGCCCCGGTTGTTCCGGATCGCCAGGGGCTCGAGCCCTGCTTGCTGAAGAAGCCGTTCGGTCTGGTGCCGGCTGAAGCGGTGCTCCGCCGGGGCGCTGAACCGGTCGAAGAGATCACCGGTGAGCGACAACGGTCCCTCCGCGTGCCGGAACGGGAATGTTTCGGCGGCCGCCCTACAGCGCGGGACCCGCTTCAGCAGGCGGTGAGGGACGGTGAACAACAGATAGATGAGGGGCGAGGCAGCGGCGCAGAGGAGGAAGAGGAGCGGGTGCGGCAGCCGGGTCGTCAGGGTGCGCAGCGCGGTCGCGGCCGGGAGGAGGGTCCTCCAGAGACCGGGGCGATCCGTGAAATCCTCGTAGAGGTAGATGGCCACTTGGCCCGACGGGTTGAGCACCCTCGCCAGCTCCGACATCCCCCGCTCCGGTCGCTCCAGGTGATGCAGCACGCCGTAGGAATAGATCAGGTCAAAGGAGCCATCGAGAAAGGGGAGGCGATTCAGATCGCCCTGGACCACGTGCGCGTTGGGTTGCCCCAGCGTCCGGCGGCGGCAGGCGCGCACCCCGCCGTCGCTGAGCTCCACGCCGATCACCCGGGCCTCGGAGGAACGGGCCGCGTTGACGAGGTCAATCCCTTCCCCGCACCCGGCGTCCAGGATGAGCCCGCGCAGCGCCGGCAGCGGAAGCGTCTCGCTCAGCCGCTGGACGTGGTAGGAACGAGGGATCTGCCGCCTCCGGCCGAACCGGGACCAGAGGTAGCCAAAGCTGCGCGCGGTCCGGTTCACGTCAGAGCCCCTTGCTTCTCCAGCTCCATGGCGCGGTAGGAGCAGCGGTCGCACGCTTCGAGCTCATGCGCGCGGCCCTCCGCGTGGAGCCGGCGGTAGCGCGCGGCCTGCCCCCCCTGCCACATCTCGCGCAGGCTCTTCTCCCCGACCTTCCCCAGCGCCAGCAATGAAAAATCGGAAACGCCGTGCATCAGGCAGGGGAGCACGGTCCCATCCCAGAGGATCGTCATCCGCTGCCAGAGGAAGGGGCAGGCCCAGTCGGCCACCCTGCCGCGATGGTCATCCTGCGGCCCCTCCCGGCGCATGTCCAGGTAGGCCACCTCCTCGGCGAGAGGTTCCCAGAAGCGGACGTACCTGGGGAATTCCTCCCGCAGCTCCGGGAGCATCACCGACTGGACGCGGATCCGTGGGATCCCAAGCCCCCGCGCATCCCGCAGCCGGCGCAGCAGCCGCACATTCTCGATCACCTTCTCGAAGACCGCCCCGACGCGATAAGATTCGTACGCCTCCTTGGAGAGCCCTTCGAAGGAGATGGAGATCCGGTCGAGGCCGGCGTCGATCAGCCGCAGGATCAGCCGCTCCGTGAGCAGGGTCCCGTTGGTGTTGAAGTAGACGTCGAGGGTCCCCTTCTCCTTGGCGTACGCCACCATCTCCGGAAGCTGCTGGTGCAGCGCCGGCTCCCCCCGGAAGCTGAGCTTGACGGAGCAGAGGCCCTCCGCGGCCCCCTCGTTCAGGATCGTCCGGTAGAGATCCATCCGCATGTAGCCGGGTGCGTCCGGCCCCCAGTTCTTCGTGGTGGTGGCGCAGAATGGGCAGCGGAGGTTGCAGACGCCGGTGGATTCGATGTCGAGGTGGATCGGGAAGGCCTGGATCAGGCCGCTGGCCGGATTCTCGTTCCAGCGCCTGCGGTACTCCGCGAAGCGGGGGTCCCGCAGCCGCTCGTCAAAGACCGATCCGGCGGTCACCGTGTGGAAATTCGCGTTGGCCGTCGCGCTAGGCATGGGGCTTCACCACCCGCACCCGGAATTCGATCTCGTCGAACCCGCCCACCCAGTAGCACCAGATCCGCTGGGTGAGGCGCACGTTCAGGTTGGCCAGTGCATCAATGGCGCCGCTCAGGGCGCGGCGGAGTCGGGTGGTGCGGTAGCGGGGCTGCATCCAGTGCAGGCGAACACGCTCCACCTCGAACCGGCAGCGGCCGTAGCGCTCCTCGCTGGCCGGATCGAAGTGGTCGAACAGCCCCACCCCGATCGCCCGCCTGTGGCCCGGGTGGTTCCAGGCGCAGGAGAGGTGCGGGACCCGGATCAGGATCCGGGCGCCATCGGCACAGATCCGGTACAGTTCCTGAATCACCCCCATCGTGTCCTCCAGGTGCTCCAGCGCGTGGTCCATCACCACCTCGCTCACCGAATCATCGTCAAAAGGCCAGGGGAAACGGTCCAGATCGTGCACGACGTCCACCGCCCCGGCATTGGGATTGTTGTCGACGCTGATAAAGCCGGGCATCGGGGTTCGCCCGCTGCCGATGTTGAGCCGGCTAAGCTTCAATCGGGGTAAGGTGACCGGCACCGAAGAACTCCTTCAGATAGCGCTGCTGGAGCCAATGGAATTGCTCGTCCCCCTCCGGCGTCAGAGGCTCCGCCTCTCGGATGGCCGGCCAGTCCGATTCCGGGAAATCGACGTAAAAGCTGAAGGTCCTCTCCAGGCCCAGGATCTCGCTGCGCCGCAGCTGCGGCATGTCCAGCATGCTCCCTTCCGGAGAGTTCAGGGAGCAGATGGAGTCGGGATCCAGGTATCCCTTTTGGATCGCCATCTCCCGCAGCGGCGTGCCGTGGTAGGGGGCAAAGATGAAGGCGCCGGTGGTCTCGATCTCTTTCGGGAGGGACCGGTTGAACCGGATCGTATCAAAGATCAGCTCGCGGGTCTCCTCCGGCATCCCGATGATGCTGTTGCCGACAGCCGTGTACTTGCGCCCCGCCAAGATCTGAAAGGCCTGCAGCATCCGCTCGTTGGTCAGCTTGCGGCGCAGGAATTTCTCCCGGTACTCCGGATTGCCGTGCTCGATCCCCATGCTCATCCGCAGCATGTTCATCTCCTCCAGGCGCTCGGCCCGGTGCTCGGTAATCGTCTCGGCCCTCGTGTTCATCCAAAACGGGATCTTGAAATCCATGTACATGTCGGCCAGCTCCGTGAACTCGGCGTCTCCCATGGCGAGGAAGGTGTCCACGACGAAGTAGATGAGCTCCGGCTGGTGCTTCTCCACAAGGTACGACAGCTCCTCTCGGACACGCGGCATGCTCTTCTTGCGGTAGAAGCGGCCGCTGCCCTCGGCGCTGTAGCTCTGGTTGTTCGACGGAGAGTTGCAGTAGGCGCAGGTGTAGGGGCAGCCCCGCTGGGTTTCTATGCCGAGCGTCCTCCAGACCTTTCCCTGCATCGCCCGATAGATGCTCTGGGGTTCGAACAGGTCGAAGTCGGGGAACGGCAGCTCATCCAGATTCAGGGCGGCCCGCATCGGGGCGGTTGTGAGCCGCCCCTCCTGCTTCACCCAGAGATTCGGTATCCCCTCGACCGGCAGCCCCCGGCAGAGCCGCAGCGCGAGCTCCAGCAATCCCTCCTCCCCTTCCCCGCGGCAGACGAAATCAATCCGATCCTCCCGGAGGATCTTGTCCGGCGCGTAGGTAGCGAAGACCCCCCCGAAGACCGTCGGGATTCTCTCGCGGAGCGCCTGGATCATCCGGAGGCCGATGAAGTACGTGTTTTCGACCACCGAGACGGCGATCAGGTCCGGCTTGAATTCGTCTACCTTCCGTTGGAAATCGCCGATCATGTCGGTATCGTAAAACCGGACGTGCCGTTCCTCCCAGCTCACCGGCCTCAAGTTGCCGTGGTAGAAGGGATAATTGGAGGTGAGGGGATTGCGGTAGAAGGTGCAATCAAACAGGTCCACCGTGAATCCTTCCCGCTTGAGCACGGCCGAGAGAAGGGCCACACCCGTCGGCATCAGTGCGCACATCTGGATGTTGGGATAGAGGAAGAGGACCCTGAAATCGTTCGGGTTCCTTCCATTTCCAGGCGGCAATCGGTCCGCGGTAAACATCTTCTGTTTCATTTTACCATGAGGGTTTCGATGAGGACGGAAGGATCAAACGGGGCAAAAAGCTTGAGGACCTCAGCGCGACATCGCTCTTCCCAGCGGGGCCCCGGTCCCTCCCGGACCAGCCGGAGCAGCGAATCCCGCAGATCCCGCTCGCTGCAGGAGGGGACGCCCTCCCCGTAGACGTCGGAGTCCACATCCAGCGACAGCGCCGGCCGGTAGCGGAGCACCGCCCGGTGGCGCGCCATCGCCTCGAACCCGACGGTGCTGCCGGCGAAGAGGATGAGCCCCGATGAGGAGAGGGCCTTTTCAATGTCGTGGAAGGTAGAGGGGAGCAGCCGCGCCGGCCACTGCAGGCGGGACGGGTCCAGAGGAGAAAGCGGGTGCGGGCGGATCTGAAAGGAGAGCCCGTGTGCCGCTCCTCCGTCGGGGAATGCGGCGCGCAGGGCGGCGAGGAGATCCTCCCGGACCGGCGGATGGATGGGCAGGGCAACGAGGATCTTGTGGAGGGAAGGCGGAGAGATCTCAGCGGGCCCCCTCACCCTCTGCGGTAGTTGCCGGTAGCGGATGGCTCCGCAGAGACGGATGCGCCGAGGGGGATCGTCCTCCTGCGCCAGTACCTCCTGCGCGTAGGGGCCGGAGGCGCAGAGGACGTCCGGCAGAGGCATCCGCTCAGCCTCCCCCCGCCCCAGCCGATAGGGGAGGTAATCGCGGGAAAGGAGCGCGGTCTGGATGCCGGCGACGCGGACGCCGTGCCGGCGGGCGGCCAGGGCGAGCATCTTTTCCCAGGGCTGGTTTTCGTAGGAGGTGACCACCCATCTCCAGGACCCCGAGGAGAGCAGCCGGTCGGCGGTTTCGTAGAAGAGCCGGAATCCGCATAGGGAAGCCCGACTCCGCTCGAGCCACGCCTCCCGATCCAGCAAGCGCCGGATCGGGATCCCTCTCACGGAAAGATCCCCCGGCCAACGGGGCCGCCACCGGGCGGTGAACGAGCGCCAGATCCCGGAGGGGGTTGCGAAGAGGATGAGGGGCCGGAAGTAGCTCGAGCGCCGCGCCAGCTCCCGTTCGAAACCGGCGCAGTCCGGCGGGGTGAACCGGACCACCTGGTAACCGCTCTCTTGCAGCAGGCGGTCCAAGCCGGGGAGGTGATGGTCCTCCCATCCGTCCGACGTGCCCAGGGAGCTGCGCAGTGGGTAGGAGCAGATCCCGACGGCGGGACGCCCAGGTCCCGGCCACCCGCCGCCCGGCCAGAGCAGCCGCTGCGCCGCCGCGTGACGAACCGTCTTGAGCAGCCACCCGATCCGCCGGAGAAGCCCCACGGCGCCAAGAGACAGCTCGAGGAGCGGCAGCGAAAGGGGCGACGCATCTGCGCCGGAATGATCCTCCAGGAGCTGAAGCCGCAGCCACGGGTCGTTCGCCACGATCCGCAAGGGGAATCCCTGTTCCCGGGATTCCCGGATCAGATCCCGCGCGATCGCCAGATGGCAGATGAGCAGGAAAAGGTCGGAGGCGGTCCAGATCCGCCAGGAGAGGCGGGTGGACCACCAGGAGATTGGATCCGGCTGAAGCGCCCCGATGCGGGCCATGAGGTCGAGAAAGGGCCGCCGGAGCTTTTCTGTCGTGGCGGCCAGCCGGTCTGAGACCTCCAGCCGGTTCTCCTTTCCCAGGAGGCGGTCGGCCGCCTCCCGCTCCCGCACCGAGGTACCCAGATAGACCCACGGCGTGGAGCGCCCCTGCGGGAGCTGTCGCAGCAGCCGCAGATCCCCGATCCAGATGCGCTCAGGCGCTGTGCGCGTGGATGGCGTCGCGCTCGAAGAGCAGGTTGGAGATGCCGTCGAATTGGCGGTGGACATGGGCGTAGCGATAAGGGTGGTTTCCGGAGAGCCGGAGGCCGCTTTCCTCGAGGAGTTCCCGGATCGCCGGGCCGTCCGGCCGGTGCTCGTCCACCTCCAGGAGCAGGGATCGGACTTCCCGCAGCGCGCGCCGCGCCCCCCGCAGGACGCCGAGCTCAATCCCGTCCACGTCCAGCTTCAGATGCGTGGGCGCCGGCAGGCGGAAGAGCTCGATCAGGGCATCCAGGTCGCAGGTAATCATCGGATGCGTGGCGGCCGGCGTAAAGGGGCTGCCCCGGTGATCCAGCGCCTCCCCGAGCGCATGGAGCGCCCCGCCCGCCTCCAGATTCTGGACGTGGAAGGGGAAGATCCCGGTGGAGTCCGCCAGCGCGACTGGCAGCGGGATCACCGATTCGGTGCACCGGTTGAGCTGGAGATTCTGGATGAGGCGGGCAAAATTCAGAGGGTTCGGCTCTATGGCGACGGTCCGAACCTGGGTCCCCCAGAACCGGGCTGCCACCAGCGTGTAGGCGCCCACGTTGGCGCCGATGTCGTAGAAAACGTCCCCCGGCCGGATCGACTGCTCGATCCACGCGACGGTCTCCGGCTCCTTCGCGCAGCTGTGCAGCCGGGTGTGGTATTCCGTGGGTGAGGAGACGTAAAGCAGGATCTCGCGGCGATCGTAATCCAACCGCCCGATGAGGGGCCTCGAGGCCTTTAAGGCGAAGTGGAGTTTCGCCTGAACGCGGAAGCGCAGATTCCGCCATCCGATCCCGGAGGGAAAGGAGCGCAGTGTCAGCGGCACCGGAGCGCCTCCTGTTTGAGCCACTCCGCGAGGGTAAGCTCCTGCGGGGAGCGGGCGCCAGCCCCCTGGCGGCCCATGGCCCTGAGGATCTCTGCCGGAAGGTCCAGATAAAGGCGGACCGGCCTGGTGGCCCCCCGGCCGTTTCCCTTGACCATGCAGGCCACGCAGAAGCAGACCCGGGACACCGGCAGGGTGACGCCGCGGCTGGGTCTGCCGAAGTAACCGACCGCTGCCAAGGCGCGCAGGGGCGGGTCGAGCCCCCGCAGCAGTCGGAAGAGCTCGGAGGGGCTCGCCAACAGATAGGGAACCTTTCCCGGGGAATCGGTCGGGCGCCGGCCGCGCAGGCCGAACGGTTGATCCATCGCCATGTGAGACGTCTCCAGTCGGAAGCGGTACGGGCGGTCGGTCAGGCGCGGCAGATCCAGCACGCAGAAGCGGGCGCTCACCCGGACCATCTCCCGTATCAGGGAAGGATAATCCGGGTTGTGGTGGAGCGTTCCGCTGGAAAAAACAAGGTCAAAGGAGCGGTCCGGGAACGGCAGGCGTCTGCCCGAGAGGAGCTCAAAGCGGGTGCGCGGATGGAGGCGGCGAGCCTGCGTGATCATCGCCGGCACGCGGTCCACGCCGACATAGCGGATCCCGGGCCGGAGCGCCCGGAAGATGGAGGAGAAGCCTCCGGCCGCGCAGCCGATGTCCGCCACGGAGGAGACGTGCGGCAGAACGGCCTCCAGGACCCTGCGCTCCGATTCGTACAGCTCCGCGGGCCGGCACCGCTGCTTGGAATAAAAACGGACCACCGCCGGCTCCGCCCAGGCGGTTGCGTCACCGGACATGCAGGGCGCCTCTCTCCACAAAAGGCCGGAACAGGTCCAGCAACCGCTCAGCCTGCTCCCTGGGGCCGGCCGTGATGCGAAGGTGATTCGCCAGCGGCGCCTCCTCCTCGGCCCGGACCAGAAACCCCGCCCGCTTCAAGGAGTGCGCGATCTCTCCGGCCGGAAGCGACCGGGGCAGCTCCACGAGGAGCGCGTTTCCGTGCTTTCCGTGGGTGCGCAGCCCCATCCGTCCGATCCCGGAGGCCAGCGCCTGCATCCCGTCCCGGACCTGGCGGACATACTCCTCCATGAGGGCCTCTCGCTCCAGCAGATAGCTGCCGATGGCCATCGAGACGGAGCTGGCCTCGTACATCGGGCGGACCTTGTTGAGTGCCTCGATGTTCTGCGGCTGACTCATCAGATAGCCCAGGCGCAGGCCGGCGAGCCCCCAGGCCTTGGAGAAGCTCCGCACCACGAAGAGGCACGGCGACCGATCCAGCCACGGAACGGCGGTCACCGGGCAGAAATGATGGTACGCCTCGTCCATCACCAGGAGGGTCCCTTTCGCCTCGCAGGCCTTCACCAGCCGTTCGATCTCGTCATCGGTGTAGACCCTCTCGATCGGCTGATTGGGATTGGCGAGGACGACGGCCCGGGTTTTCTGTCCGATCCGCGAGAGGATCCTCTCCAGCGGCAAGGTGAGATCCTGATCGAAGCGGACCGGCTCCCAGACGGCATCGGCGAGGCCACAGTAAACCGGCATCATCCCGTACGAGGGAACGGCCGTCACGACTGCCTCCCCGGCGCTCACGAACGCTTCGAAGATGCTCCTTAAACCCCCATCCGCTCCTCCGGTGACGAGCAGCATGGAGCGAGGCAGGCGGAGCCATCCGGACAGCCGCGCGTAAAAGGCCTCCGGCTCCGGATAGGCCCGCAGCAAAAACGGCGTCACCCGCCGCCGGATCTCCTCCATCACCTCGGGTGGGAAATCCACGGTTCTCTCGTTGCGGTCCATGGGCTCCGTGCCAAGCCGGCTCTCCTTGGAATGGGGAATCCGCTGGATCCTCCGGAGATGCGGCTTGGGGCAGATCGTTTTCACGCGGGCACCGCCTGAAGGGAATCCGCCTTCTGCAGGCTCAGCTCCTCCAGGGAGCGGATGATCGGCTCCCCCTCGGGCCGGAGGATCAGCTTCTCCGGCGCTGGAACCTTCAGATAGGCGCGGACCGCTTCCGCCGCCTCCCCGGGTCGGTCAAAGGAGGTCACCCAAGGCCGCACCTGCTCCAGGGCGGACGGCCGGATGGGCCAACCCCGGTGAAGGAAGAGGCGGAACGGGACGCCTGCCAGCGCCGCTTCGTAGAGGTATGTGGAGGGGTTGTCCAGAATCAGCCGGTCGGTCCAGGGATACCAGACGGCAAGCGGCGCCCTGGAGAGGAAGAGGTTGTCCGCCCCCAGTCTCCGGATGTATTCGCCGATGGGGGAGAAGCGCAGATCCTCCTTCGGAAAGAGCTTCACCACAAAACGGATTTTTGGAAATTCGGCGAAGACCCGGATCAGTGCTTTCTGGAAATCGAAATACCAGGTCTCCTGGAAATCGGGCAGGTGCAGGTATCGCTCGTCCCTTTTCGGCCAGATGCTGGGGAAGAGCACGATCGACTGGTCGGGCGGCAGGCCGAGAGGGGGGCGGTTCCGGCAGATCCGCAGCCGACCATCCCACCGTTCCAGGTAAAGGCGGGGCCTGCGCGCCAATTCGCTGTACCGGGGCCAGCGGCAGGAGCCGACATGGACGGAGGCGGCGGGCCGATCGGCAATGGAAGCCCTCCCCCGAAAATAGGCCGCCAGCTCCCCGCTGGGGACGAAGTAATGCCGGTAGGGGTACAGCTCGTGGAGATCCCAGGCCTCTGCCACCTCCATCCCTTCTCCGTGCGCAACCAGAACAGACTCCGCGCCTCCCGGCCGTCGGCACGCGGCCGCCGCGCCGATCTGCAGCGGATCCAGCAGCGACGAGAAGAGGACGAAATCGACCCCCTCTTCTCCAAAGAACCTGAGGAATGCGTCGGAAAGGCAGACGGATCTCGGCAGATCCTCCCGGATCCAGCGCGCAAGGGGCTCTCGCAGCAGCGGGGCCATTGGGATCCCAAACCAGCCGTCCGGCCAGGCCCACAGGGGACTTCCCGGCGCAAGGAGCCGCTCTGCCGCATCCCGGAAACGGTCGGCCATTCCGGGACCCAGAGCGCCGGCCGGGAAGGTCCAATCCCGCGGGGCTTTGCCCCGGGAGAAACCTTGGATCCGATTCCCCCGGCGCACCAGGCAGTGGTGGCCTGCCCGGAGCGCCTCCTCCACCAGGTCGGACATGTGGAATCCGGTTTCCATAAAGAGTAGGGTCAGCTGGCCCTCCCCCGTGCTCAGCCTGCTCCAGCGCCTTCGGCGCAGCGCCGGCACGGCTTCGCGGGCTCCGGCCTGGAGGAGATCGAGCAGACGAGCGGCAGAGAATCGCGCCGTTTTTCCGGCTCGCGCGGAGCGCACTGCGGCGGCCTCGCAGGAGATGGCGCGGGAGGCGCAGTATAGAGGAAGCAACCGGGAAACGAGGCTGTCTCCGGAGGCCCAGTGGCGCACCTTCCTGCAACCGCCGCCGAGCATCGCCTCGATCTCCGTCCCTCGGATGAACAGGGAATCCAGCAGCATCTTCAGACGATAGCCGTACAGGATCGAGGGCGAGATGCCCCGCTCCTCCAGCTCCGGCAGGCGCTGCCTGAGCAGGGAATCCAACCGGTCGAGCCAGGCCAGCTCCTCTTTCCAGAAACGACCCTGACGGTCGGCGAGCATCTCCTCGGAGCCGAAATCGGTGACCAGCCGATACGGCTGGCCCAGGCGGTCCAGCGCGAGACAGGCCCGGGCGGTCAGCGCAACGACAGGGTCGCAGGGGCCCGCGGCGAAGCCGACCGGGATCTCTTCCACGAGGATCAGTTCATTGAGCATGGAACCGTTTCAGGTATTCCGATCTCAGGATGCCGTATTCCCAGACGTCGAGGTACCGGTTCCCCTTGAAGATCGCCTGCCGGTGGACCCCCTCCTTCTTCATGCCGAGGTAAAGGGCCAGCCGGCGCATCGGGAGGTTCTCGCTGCTGGTGCCGCAATAGATCCGGTGCAGGTTCAGGGAGCAGAAGCCGTGGTCCAGCATAAGGCGAGCCACCTCTTTGGAGTAGCCCTTGCCCCAGCAGTCCTTCTCTCCGATCACAATCGCGAACTCCGCCGACCGGTCGATCAAGTTGATCTTTTGCAGCGAGACGTTGCCGATGTGCCGGCGGGATCGCTTCAGGATCACCGCCAGGACCAGATCGGCCGCAGATCCCCGGACCCTTTGAACGTAGCGCAGGGCCTCCTCGCGGCCGTAGGGGAACCGGTGGTGGCCGTTGAAGCGGCAGACCTCGGCGTCGTTGAACCAGCGCACATACGCCCCGCGGCAGTCGGACTCCGCCAAGGCCCTCAGCTGGACTACTCTTCCGACCAGAAACGGCGAGTTCGTCAGCGGGGAGGATCGCCTCAACGCAGGGCCTCCTGCATTCCTGCCGCAGCTTGGGCCCGCCAGACCGCCCGCATGGTCAAGGAAGCGCTTCCCAGATCCGATCCCGAAGCAGAGAAGTCTCCTTTCCCCTGCAGGCGGTCGCGGATACGCTCCAGGGCATGGACCAGCGGCTGCTGCAGGCCGGCGCGCGGGCTTTCGGCCGCCGGGACCAGAACCCTCTGACCCTGAGAGTCTGTCAGCACCTCTTCCACCTCGATCCGGCTTCCGCTCTCCAGCAACCGAATCCGCCCCCGCTCGAACAGGAGCTCGCACTCGAACATCTCGTAATACGAGTCGTCAAACGCCTCGACTCTCACGGGGGTCTCGCCGATCCTCAGCTCACCGTCCAGGTTACGGTCCTGCCCCCTGCCACCCTCCTTCCAGCAGGCGGAGACGACCTCCGGTTCCCGCTCCAGGAGCATCCGCAACGTGTCCACCACGTGGGTCCCATTGTTCAGCCATCCACCGGAATAGATGAACCGTCCACCGATCAGGGCCCCGAAACGGTCCGAGCGGATCTGATCCCGGAGGCGCTGGTGCTCCGGATCGAAGCGGCGCGTGTGGTTGACCAAGATTCCCACGCCAGAGCGCTGCCCTAAGATCATCAGGTCGCGCAGCTCCTCTCCGTTCACGCAGACCGGTTTCTCGATGAAGAGAGCGGCCGGTTTTCGCGGGGATTCCAGGATCCTCTTCGCCTGGGCGGAATGGAAGCGGCTCGGGCTGCAGAGGATGATCAGGTCCGGCTTTTCGTTCCGAAGCAGCTCCTCGAGGGAGGCATATCCCCGGGGAACGGCCCAGCTTTTCTGGAAGAGGCGCAGCGCTTCGGGGTCCGGATCGGCCGCCGCAGCCAGCTCGAATTCCGGAACCCGCCTGCAGGCCTGGGCATGGCGCTTCCCCGCCCCGCCGCAGCCGACGATCCCCACCGACCATCTCATCGGTGCGACTCCTGGCGGTAGACCTTCCAGCGCCTCTCTACGTGCCGGTTTCGCTCGGCCAGCTCCGGGTGCTCCTGCAGGAAGGCCAGGATCTGCTCGAGCCCGAACGCGGGATCCCTGGGATAGAGGTGCTCGTAGATTTCCGTGACGACCTCTCGATCCTCCGGGGCGTCCACCTCGAGGTAGGCCTCCGGCGCATGGAACCGGGGAGGCGCCTCCAGGTTGCAGATCCGGTACCGTTCCGGGTGCCCCAGGACCGCCACCGTGACATGCTCCCGCTCTTCCGGCATCCGGGCCCGTTGCTCCGCGTCGAAGAGCACGGGATAAGGATAGACGGAAACGTCCAACCCCGGCGGGTAGGTGGTGACGAGGCAGTTCGTGACGACGTCGTACCGGTCCGAGTGCTCCAGCAGGAAACCGATCACCTGGTCAATGATCGCCGGGTCCGGGAGCGGGCTGTCCCCGAAGAACTCCGCGTGGAGGTCCCCCGGAAAGGCGCGCAGGGCGCCCCCGATCCGGGAGAGGAGATCCATCTCGCTGCCGCGAAAGACCCCGACCCCGAGCCGCCGGCCCACCTCTTCCAGCGGGTCGTCACCCGGCTGGGTGCTGGTGGCCAGCACGATCCGGTCGATCAACCGGCTGCGCCGCAGGCGCTCGATCTGGAGCTCGATCATCGGCTTGCCCACGATCGGAAGCAGCACCTTGCGGGGAAGCCGGGAGGAGCCGGTCCTTGCCTGGATCGTCGCGGTGACGGTCATGCCAGCACCTGCCGGACGGCTGCCGTGTTGCCGGACCGAAGATCCATCAGGAGATCGGCGATCCGGTCCGCGGCGTCGGCGGAGAGGAGGCGACGCAGGAAGCCCGAGCCGGCTGCGGGCGCGGGGGATCCGGAAGCCGGAACGGCCGCGCCGGGCGAGAGGCAGTCCGAGAGGTGGTCCGCGAGCGCCTCCGGCGATCGGGCCGACCGGACCAGCCCGGTTTCGGTGCCGATGAATGGGGCGGCGATCCCCTTCGCTGGCTGGTAGCTGACCGCCGGCCGGCGCAGGATGGCCGCCTCCAGCAGAAGCATGGAGGTCATCCCCACAACCACGTCAGAGGCCAGCAGGCACGGCCACGCCGGTTCGGCCTCCAGGAGGAGGAATCCCCTTTCCTGAGCCAGCGGCCCGGGCCGGAACCGCTGGAGATTCTCCTTCGGGTGTAGTTTCACTACCAGCTTCAGCCGGCGTCGGTGCCGCACCTCAAGCTTCTGGAGGGCCTGCGCCAGGCCTTCCAGCGCGTCCGTCTCGCCGTAACCAAGGTCGTGTGGGGAGCCCGGCGGAAAGTCATCGGAGAAGAGCTCCGACCCGAAAAGGATCACTCCCCCAGCCTGCCGGCCGCCCAGCCACTCGGTCCGCAGCCGGCGGGCCCGCCGGCGCAGCGCCGGATCGCCTGAGGCCGCGGCAAGAGACTGCAGGTACGGCTGGCCGGTCACCGTGAGCCGGCCCCGAGGCAGACCATCCGCCACCGCCTGCTCCAGCGCGATCTCATCGATGACGCCAATCCGCGTGGGGAGCCTCACCTGCCCGGACTCCGGCTCCACGAAGCGCTCCCGGTACTTGGACCAGTGATCCACCACGGAGAGCGCGGGAACCCCGCCCTGCTGACCGATCCGCAGGAGCTCCTTCTCGATGCTTGCTCCCCAGGAGGTTCCCAGCAGCAGGGCGTCGGGGGGCGTTTCCCTGCGGCAGGCGCTCAAGAAGCTTGCCCGCTCGCCGGGATCCGCCGGCGCCCCCTCCGCGGAGATTCCGCTCGCGCGGAAGATCCCCAGCGCGGGCCCCTCGGCGATCACACGCAGATCGACGCCCCCGCGGGCCCCAAGCCTTCCGAGAACTGGCAGGAGGACGTTGGCCGCTCCGGCGTCCCGCGCGCCGACCCAGATCCTCATCCCGCCACCTTCGCCAGCCCCACGGGCTCGTAGAAGCTTTTGGAGCAGCTCCTGCAGGCGGGGTTCCGGTATACCCCCCGCTGGAAATCGCGTCGCAGCGTTTTCATCATGGGAGAGTTGAACAGCTCGTAGAGCGTGGAGTCCGCCAGGTTCCCCAGCGGGATGTCGTAGCCGTAGAAGGAGCAGCAGGGGAGGACGTCGCCGTTGGCCCGCACGATCAGCTTGCGCCAGGGCTCGTTGCAGGTGAAGTCGGCGATCGGATCCGAGCCGGCCGGGATCAGGTGGTCGGTCCGGTCGTAGTAACGGGTGAAGCCCTGGATCTCCACGTAATCCACCCGGTCCGTGAACCGCTCCAGGAAGGCCTCGGTCTCATGCTGGTTCAGCCGGTTCTGCACGAAGCTGGCCCTCAGGATCGGCAGGAGCGATCCGCGGGAATCGCGGCACCGGCGCACCATCTCAACCGCCGCCAGGGCCCTTGCGTAGTTCCCGCCCAGGCGCACCCGGTTGTAGGTCTCCTCCGTGGCCGCATCCAGCGAGAAGAGGATGTGCGTGACCCCCGCCTCGATCACCTGGCGGACCTTCTCCTCCGTGAAGAGGGTTCCGTTGGTGGTCATGATGATGTCCATGAAGCCGTGTTGGCGGGCGAAGGCGATCCGCTCGGGCAGATCCTTGACCAGCAGTGGCTCGTCGTTCACGTGCATCGAGACAGACGGGCAGCCGTGGCGCTCCCCTTCCAGGATGATCTTCTCAAAGAGCTCGCGCGTCATCCGCTGGCCGCCGAGGTCGAACGCCTCCCGGCGCTCCGGCATCCCCTGGATGCACATGGGGCAGCGGAGGTTGCAGAGGTAGGTCTGCTCCAGCATGAGGTACAGGGGGAATGGCGGCTCCCATTCGAAGCGGCCGGCCGCCCGGTACCGGCGGCGGTATTCAAGGTAGCGCGCTCCGTGCCGGCGCGCCTGCTCCGCCTCGGCCTGCTCACGGCAGGCTTGGCCCTTCAGGTTGGTGCGCAGCGCCCAGTCCTGCGTGGTCACCCCGCCCCCCCGGGCCTGCGGGCGAACAGCCGCAGGTTGTCCCCCTTCCCGATCCGGTTGACGAACTCCTGAAGCGGCTCGTCCAGCTCCTGGGGGAGCCACATTTCCAATCCCGGAAATTGATCCGGGTAGGTCCTGGCGGTCTTGCGGATGTGGGCCAGATCCAATCCGCGCGTGTAGACTCGCTCCACCCGGAAGCCCGCTTGCTCAAACTCCCGGCGGAAGGTCGGCGGCGAGTAGTGACGGATGTGGACGTCGGGGGCGACGATCTCGGAGCGTCGACCGGTCACAAAGAGGTTGAAGCTGTCGAAGTTCTCGGTGTAGGCGAAGACCCACCCGGCCGGCCGCACCACGCGCAGGACCTCCTTCAGGAGCCGGCCCGGCTGTTCCGCGTGCTCCAGAACATCCCAGAGGGTCACCGCGTCGAAGTGGCTGCCGGGGTATCCCGCCTCTTCCAGCGTTCCGCACCGGATGTTGGGCAGGCCCAGCTCCCTCGCCGCAAACCCCACCATCTCCGGGTTGAGCTCCACGCCGTGCACCTCGAATCCCGCGTCGTGCGCCACCTTCAGGAAGTGGCCGGAGCCGCAGCCGACATCCAGCAACCGGCCCGAGGGGACCCGCGGCCGGATCAGCTCATCCACCCGCTCCCTGAAGATTGTCGCCATCCGGTACGGGGCCGAGGGCAGATACATCTCCCGGAAGACGGAGGTGAACCGTCCGGAGACGTACTGCCTGCGGATGAACTCTGCGCGGGGCCGCGGGGAGGGGTAGACCAGCGTGCAGAGGGGACAGCGGCGGTAGGGGAACCCCTCGAGCAGGAAGAGGGCTTCCTCCGGACACGGGGCCCCGCAGAGGGAGCAGTCCACCCGGAGGACCATCGAAGGATCCAGATTCCCGTCCGGTGCAGAGTAGCTGCGCAGATCCGCCGTCATCCGGGCCGTGATGGCCTCGGTGACGCCGGCCGGCTGCAGCTTGGAAAGATCGAGCGATTGCCCCACGGTCAGACCGCCCCGGGGACGGCGGCCTTCGGGAAGCGGCTGCGGACCATCTCCCGGATGGCCAGTTCCGCCTGCACCGGTCCCTTCCGGAACTCCCCCAGCAGCTGCTCGGTTTTCCGGATCATTTGCACCAACTCCCGCAGCTCTTCCGGAGTGACGGACAGGGCGTGATCGGTCCCCGGCAATCCCTTGTCGAGCGTGAAGTGCTTTTCGATGACCGTCGCCCCCAGCGAGACCGCGATGACCGGGGCCAGAAGCCCGATCGTGTGGTCCGAGTAGCCGAGCTCATGCCGGGGAAAGGCCTCCCGCAGGACGCGGATGGCGCGGAGGTTGGCGTTCTCATCCTGCAATGGGTATTGGGTGACGCAGTGCAGGATCACGACGCGACGGACGCCCCCGAGCCGGCCGGCCGCCTGCCGGACCTCCTCTAAGCTGGCCATGCCGGTCGACAGGTAAACGGTCTGAGCCCGCCCATTCAAGTAATCCAGCAACGGCAGGTTGAGCAGCTCGGAGGAAGCGACCTTGATCGAGCGCAGCCCCACCTTCTCGCAGAGGAACCGGGCACGCTCCACCGTGAACGGGGTGCTCAGGAATGCCACACCGTTTTCACGGGCCAGCTCGGCCAGCTCGAAGTGCATGGCGTCCGGCAGCTCGACCTGATGAAACCACTCCTTCTCCGGGTCTTGGCCCGACACGTCGCAGCCCCGGTAGGACTGGAATTTCACGATGTCGGCCCCCGCCCCGGCCGCGGCCACGACCATCTCCCGGGCCCGCTGCCAGTCGCCCAGGTGGTTCTCCCCGATCTCCGCGATGAGGGTCGTCTGCCGGCCGCTCACCGAAGGGCCTCCTCCAGCTCCGGGTGGGCGCCGGCGGCCCGCAGCGTCTCCTCACCCCATGCCTGGGCCAATTCCCGCCATCCCCGGTAGCGCGCCCTGCGGGATCGGGTCATGGCACCGGCATACCGGCGGTAGGTGTACAGAGGCACCGGCACACGCAGAAACCCTCCGAGCGGGCGCAGCCGCAGATAGAGGTCGTATTCCTCCCAGTAGAAGGGATGGTACCCGCCGATGGCACGGAGCAGGTCGGTCCGGAAGAGGGTGCCGCACGCGATCAGCGAGTAAAGATTGTCAACCTGCACCCGGACCTGTCGCTCCCCTGTGCCGTCCCATTCCACGCGATCCGGTACCGCGCAGCTGGCTCCCGGCGCCGCCTCCAGCGCGGCCATCGTCCGCTCCAGCCACTCCGGGGAAACCAGATCGTCCGAATCAATCCGCGTCCAGTAGGCCCCCCCGGCCAGTCGGATACCCTCATTGCAGCAGGCGGCCAGTCCCCTGTTCGATTGATGGACGACCCGCAGCGGACCGGGGTGCCGCTCCAGGATCTCTCGTGTTGCATCGGTCGAGCCGTCATTGATCACGATCAATTCCCATTGACCCGGCGGCAGGGTCTGCGCCCACAGACTGCAGAGGGCTTCCGGCAGGGTGGCCGCCTGATTGCAGGTGGCCATGACTACGCTGATCCGGGGAAGCGTCATGCCTTCTTCTCGAAAAGGGAAACCAGCTTGTGGCTCGAAAAGCGGTCCACAAAGTCACCGATGAAGCGACCGTCCTTGATGACGT
>CAYJQV010000006.1:34832-65822 GCA_964372395.1 uncultured Planctomycetia bacterium
CCGATGAAGCGACCGTCCTTGATGACGTAGTCGTGGTAATCGGTGCTGGGAGCCTGGGGGTTCATGCGGGTGCCGCCTCCTTGAATTCGATCTGTCCGATCGGGGGATGCGTCCCTTCCGAGGCCAGGCCGAGCCGCTCAAGCAGACGCGCGAAACGGAGCAGCTTGTAGTCCCCGTAGCGGCGGGCCACGATCTGCAGGCCGAATGGGAGGTTGGTGGGACCGGTGAAGGCCGGAACGCTGATGGAGGGCGCCCCGCAGAAGGTCCAGATCAGGGAGCTGTCTGGCCGGTCGTTCGGGCCTTCCTCCTTCGGCAGCGCCTCGCCCCCGGTGGAAAGAGCCAGCAGGACGTCGTAGCGCCCGAACCAGTCATCCAAAAGAGCCGAAAAAGAGGCCTGCTCCTCCAGGGCCGTCTTGTACTGCTCCAGCCCGATCTCCAGGCCGCGGAGGATCATCGATTTCAGGATCGGGCTGATGAGGTCCTCGGACTCGAACTCCTTCTTGAAGTAATAGGAAAGGGACTTGCAGTAGATCAGCTCATGAAGGTCGTGGATCCGGTTGAAGCCGTCCGGCAACTCTGCTTCCTCGATCACCACCTCATCCGGCCCTTGGGCTGCCAACTGCGAAGCGAGGTTGAGCAGGGCGGCTTGCGCGTAAGCCTCCGCGTCGTTCCATTGGGGACCCCGCACCAGGGCGACACGCCATCGGCCGTTCAAGGGCTGCTGCAGGTTCGGGTGGGATAGCTGGGCCTCGCTGATCGGATGGTTTCTGCCGCGAACCCGCAGGAGCTCGAAGAAAAGGCCCAGATCCTCGACGGCCCGGGTGAAGAAGCCGACCGTGTCCAGCGTGTCGGTGGTCTTCAGGCAGCCGGTCCGCGGGATCAGGCCGAAGGAGGGCTTGAAGCCGTAGACGCCGCAATAGCTGGCCGGACGGATCACCGAGCCGGCTGTCTGGGAGCCGATGCCCATGGGGACCATCGAGGCGGCCACGGCGACCGCGGAGCCCGTTGAGGAGGTGCCCGCCGCATACCCGATGCGATGGGGATTGTCGGTCGGTCCGGGGCTGTGAACGGCAAACTCCGCCGTCACGGTCTTGCCCAGGATGATGGCGCCGGCGAGACGAAGGTCGGTAACGACGCGAGCGTCGTTTCCAGGGTTGAAATCGGCCCAGATCGGGCTGCCCATCCCGGTCGGCATGTTGTAGGTGTTGAAGGTGTCCTTGATGGCAACGGGCAGGCCGGCCAGCGGCCCAGGATCCAGGCCCTGGTGGATCGCTCGATCCACGGAATAGGCGGCGTTGAGCGCCCCGTCCGGGTCCAGCGCGACCCAGGCGCGCAAAACCGGATCCAGCCGCGCGATCCGTCCGAGGCAGGAGCGCACCAGCTCCGCCGCCGAGAGCTCCTTGGCCCGGATCCGGCGGGCCGCCTCGGTGCCGCTCAGGCCCCAGGGCCCGGTCTCTGCCATTTCTCCTTCTTGATGTGCCGTTCGAACACGCGGGGGTCAAAGGGGGTCGGGGGCGGCTCCGCAGGCGGGGGAGCATCCTTCTCCACCTGCGTGCCTTCCAGCCACCGGACCACCGCTGGCACGATGGAGGGGCATCCCTCGAGCTCCTCCTTAACGGGATAGCGCTCCGGCAGCTCCCGGGCCTTTCCCTGCCGGTGGGACTGGAGCGTCCGGATGAACTCCGCCTCGGTTAGGCCGGTGATCTGGAGGTAGTAATCCAGCGCCTCCGGCCGCTTGGAGTCCTCCCGTTTGGCCAGCTTAAACCCCTCCTCCCGGGTGAGCAGGCCGGCGCGGACATCAACGCTGGCATGGTCGCTGCCGCGGCCGAATCCCCGCTTGATGAACTTGGCGTAGTCATGCACGCCCGCCATCATGCACTCGACGCTCTTGTACCCCTTGTAGGTCCCCTCCACCCCGTCCTCCCGCCATCCGTACACCCGCTTGACGAACTCCGTCTGCTTCTCCTCGTCCCAGAAGATGTAATCCCCCAGGTGGAGCCCAACGATCCCGAGCCTCTGCATCTCCTCGTTGGAAGGGAGCTGGAACGGATGAACGTCCCGCGGCGTGATCTGATGATCCACCATGCCGTCGGCCTCCGCGCGGGCGGAGACCGTCGTGAAGTAATCCCGGCTGTAACGGATCACCCCCTGGAAGTAGGTGGCGCGGCCGTCGTTCTCGGAGATCGATTCCCCCCAGATCAGCAATGGGATGTTGAACTTGGCCGCGACCTGGAGCGGGAAGGCCCCGACCCCCATGTGGCAATGCCAGCACGCGTCCCCGATCATCGCGAGGGATTTGCGGGCCAGCTTGTTGATGACCTGCCGGCTCGGCGTGAACATGATGTGGTCCACGTTGAACTTCTCGAGCGCGTTGTAAAGGTTCAGGAGCCCTGTCTCCGTGAACCAGTTGTGGTTGAAGGTCACGGCCAGCGGCTTCATCCCGTAGACCTTCACCAGGACATGCAGCTGGAAGGTGCTGTCCTTGCCGCCGCTGATCGGAACGATGCAGTCGTAGTTGTTCCCGGCGCGGCCCTTGTGGTGCTCAAGGATCCGGCGCAGCTCCCGCTCCCGGGCGACCCAGTCGATGCGCATCTTGTCTTCCGACGCGCGGCAGGCGGTGCAGATCCCCATCTCGTCGAAGCTGACCCCCTCCTGTGTCTCGGGCATACAGCAACGCGTGCAGTACTGCAGAGTCCCCTCGTACAGCGGTCTTCCCGTCTCATTCATCTAGAGTTCCTCCACATGGAGACCGATCTTCTCGACAGCGCCAGCGATGTCCCGCATGTCCTCCGCCGTGTGGGGAGGACGAACATGCTCGCAGACGAGCATCTCTTCTCTCTCGAGCCTCTCGGCCGCGGGGCATGCCCCGGCATGGTAGTTGGTTCGGCTCCCCTGGTTCTCCGGGGCGGAGAAGGGGTAGCCGTGCTTGAAGGCCTTCCGGCTCTGGTAGAGCGGCTGAAGGTACAGCGGCTGGGTGTAGCCTTCCTTCAGCGGAATCCCCTCCGCCCTGGAGGCGGCCGCAAACCGGGATCGGGAGATGCCGATCCGCTCTGCCCGGAAACGCAGCGGATAGAGATAGTAGGTGCTGCGGCACTCTCCGCAGGCCCCTTCCCCGAACGCGGAATGGCTGCACTCGGGCGGCGGGATCAGGAACGGATGTCGGCTCAGCGCGCGGCTCAGCGCCTCGACCAGCTCAAGCCGGATCCGGTTGAGCCGCTCCAGCTTCCTGAGCTGCTCCAGCGCGATGGCCGCCGCCAGCTCCGTCAGCCGGAAGTTGAACCCGACAATGTTGGTCCCTCCCCGGACGGCCTCCCCATGGTTGCGGATGAGGGCCAGCCGCTCCCGCAGGGCTTCCTGCCGCGTCAGGCAGACGCCTCCCTCCCCGCTCTGGATCGTCTTGTTGACATTCAAGCTGAAGACGCCGATGTCTCCGAGCGTGCCGACCGGCCGGCCTCTGTAGCGGGCGCCGTGCGCCTGGGCGCAATCCTCGATCACCTTGAGCCCGTGCGTTCGGGCCAGCTCCAGCATGGGGCCCATCTCGGCAGGAATCCCGAACTGGTGTACCACAAGGATCGCCCGGGTCCTCGGCGTCATCCGCTCCCGGACCGAGGCAGGATGGAGGCTGCCCGTGGCCGGATCGACGTCGGCAAAGATCGGGATGGCGCCGTAGAAGAGGACGCAGGAGGCGGCCGCTGTCATCGTGTAAGGGCTGACGATCACCTCGTCCCCGTATCCCAGCCCGAGCGCGCCGATGGCGGCGATGAGGCCGGAGGTCGCGCTGTTCATGCTGACCGCGTACCGGGCGCCGTAGGCAGCGGCCCACTCCTCCTCCAGGCGCCGCACCCAGGGCCCGCCCCAGAAGCTGAACGGGGGATCCGGCTGCGCCGAGCCCTCAAAGAGGGAGAGGTAGCCCCCATCGAGGACCTCCAGGGCGGCCCGCTTCTCCTCTTCACCGGTCGTCAGGTTGTCGCTCCACGGTCGGTTGCGGAGCGGCCTGCCGCCGTTGATGGCCAGCTCCCGTGCGGCAGGCAGCCGCGGCACCCGGCCACCCGTGCTGATGACCGGCGGATTCACCCTGATTCCCCGCCTCCGTAATAGATCGGCGCGCACCAGTGGTTCTGCGCGACCCAGTCGGTGTTGGGGAATTCTCCCGGATGCCCCATCAGGCGATGGCAGGGCTCCTCATACACCTTGCCGGTGGAACCCTGCAGCGGCTCGAAGACGACGTATTTGTAATAGCCCGAGCGCATCCCCTCCGGAAGGATCAGCCGGGAGGAGGACTGCGGATCCAGCACGTGGCGCGCGTACTCATTCTTCCATGCCACGATCTCTTCCAGCCGCTCCACCTGCAGGCAACCGAGCGCCGCGGTGAACTCGCTCATCCGGAAGTTCAGGCCGGCAACGTCATACGCGGGCTTGCCGTAGTTCCGGAACTTTCGTGCGAACGCGGCCAGCTTCTCATGGCGCGTCACCAGCATCCCCCCTTCCCCCGTCGAGATCGTCTTGGTGGCGTAGAAGGAGTAAACGCCGGCGTCCCCCCAGGAGCCGGGTTTGCGCCCGTTCCACTGGGCGCCATGCGCGTGAGCGCAGTCTTCCAGCAGCCAGATCCCGCTCCTGCGGCAAAAGGCCGCGATCGCCTCGATCTCAAAGGCGATGTGGCCGCCGATGTGCACCACCCACGCCGCCTTCGGCCGGTGCTGCTTCGCCTTCCGGATGAAATCCTCGGCCGACAGGCACAGGTCCTTCCGGTTGCAGTCGACAAACTCCACGCGCCCTCCCGCCTTCAGAACGGAGGCAGGCGTTGCGATGAAGGTGTTGGACGGGCAGAGGACCACCTGCCCCCTCACATCCAGATATTCGAGGGCGGCCAGGGCCGCGCCGGACCAGCTCGAGGTCGCGACCGAAGGCAGGCCGTTCCACTCCGCCCAGAGCTGCTCAAACCGGTCGGTCCAGGGTCCCTCGGTCCATCGCTGAGAGAGGAGGATCTCGTCCCACATCCGGTGCAGGCGCTCCCGGTCGCGGCGGTCGAATCCGATGGCGAACCGGGAGGCCTTTACCGGGTCAAGTCCGCAGGGCAGCATCGACCTTGTCCCACTGGACCTTCTCTTCCAGTTCCCGTGAACGATACCACTCGATGTAGCGCCTGAGCCCCTCCTTAAACGGCGTGGCAGCCCTCCAGCCCAGCTCCGCCGCCGCCCGGCTGCTGCTCACCTCTTTGCCCGAAAAATCCCCGGGCCGGGCCGGCGTCCGGAGGATCTCCACGTTGCCCAGGAGCTCCCGCAGCGCCTCGGCGATCCGGCGTATCGAGATCCGGTCCTGTCCGTCCAGGTTGTAGATCCGGTTGACGGCGGCCGGTTTGAGCGCCAGCACGACCCCCTCGGCGAGGTCCTCCACGTAAACGAATTGGCGGAACTGCTCCCCGTTCCCTGCCAGCGTCAGCGGCTGCCCCTGCAGCGCGCGGCTGACAAAGATCGGGATCACGGCGCCGTTGCGCGCCCGGGGTCCGTAGGGAATGCCGAACCGGAGAATCGTGTATTCGAGCTGGTAAAGGGCCGCGTAGGCCCGGCAGTAATGCTCCGAGGCGATCTTGGTCGCCGTGTAGAGATGGGAGGGGGGAGGGATCGCGCTCTCCTCATCCACCCTCTGCTCCGGGCAGTCGCTGTAGACCCAGGTGGTGCTTCCGTAGATGACCCGCCGGACGCGGCAGCGCCGCGCCGCCTCGAGCACGCAGAGCGTGCCCCGGGTGTTGACGGTCTCTGCGTAGGAGGGATCTTCAAAGACCTCCTTCACATCGGCCACCGCCGCCAGGTGGATCACCGCGTGGACGTTGTTCATCGCCAGGCGGAGCGCCTCGACGTCCAGGATGCTTCCGTTGAAATGCTCCACATCCGCATGGTAGATCGAGCGGTGATGGTCGAAGATCACCGGGGAGACGCCGTGCGCCCGCAGGCAATCCACCACGTGCGACCCGATGAAGCCGGCTCCGCCGGTGACGAGGACTCTCATGGCCTTCCTCCAAGGACGGTGGGATGCAGATGGCGTTGAAGCAGCTCCAGAGCGGCCCGGGCCGCCTGGGTTTGGGACTCCGCGGTGGCGCCGGCGATGTGAGGGGTGATCACGATCTGACCGCTGCGCTGGAACTCAAGCAACGGAGAACGCCCGTGCAGATCCTGCGCCTCGCCTGCCAGAACGTCGAGGGCCACTCGCAGATCCGGCCGCGCCTTCAGGAGGGCAGCCAGATCCTCTTCGTTGATGACCTCGCCCCTGGAGGTATTGACCAGGCAGCCGCCGAACTTCAGTCTCCGCAGCAACGGGGCCGCGATCATGCCGCGGGTCTCCGGGGTCAGCCGGCAGCAGATGCAAACCGCATCGGAGCGCTCGAACAGCTCCTCCAAGGGGAGGGCCGGGAGGTTCGGATCGGAGACGTACGGATCGTAGTAGGCGGTGCGGGCCCCAAAGGCCTCGCCATAGCGCGCCAGGCGGCGCCCGATCCGGCCGAGGCCGACCAGTCCTACCCACAGACCCTGGAGCTGCCGGCCGCGAAGCCGCTCCTCCCGCTCCCGCCACCGCCCTGACGCGACCTCCGCTGCGGCCAGATCGATCCGACGCAGCGCGTTCAAGAGCAGCAGGAAGGTGAACTCCGCGCTGGCGGAAATCTGATCCAGCGCCTGGCGGTGATCCAGCAGGCTGTAGACACCGACGCCGCGTCGCATGCAGGCATCCCGCGCGATGTGGTTGGTTCCGGTGGAGGGAGTCACCAGCAGCTCCAGCGCCGGAAGGAGCTCCAGGGCGGCATCGTCAATCACAAAGTGCTGGCCGGGGTTCGGCACCCAGGCAACGACATCCGGTTGCCGCCCCAGTTCTTCCCGCCTCCAGATCTCCCGGAACTCCGTCGGCATGAATCGCTGGAAATCCTCCTTGAGCTCGCCCAAGAACGAGAAGGGGGCGCTGAACAGGCAGGTCATGGCCGTACCGCCTCCATCCCCCGAAGCTCCCGGGCGGCCCGGGCCAGCTCCCTTCCCTGGCTTGCCAGGATCCGCATCTCCTCCGGGGTGGCACTGAGCGCATGGTCCCGGACAACGGTGGAACGCTTGTCCATCGTGAAATGTTTCTCAAGGTAGAGGGCGCCGCGGGCAACGGCCAGGAAGCAAGCGGAAAGCCCCAGGCAATGATCGCTGTATCCGTAATAGCCGCTTTCATCGAAGCGATCGGGAAATCCGTCCAGATCGGACCAGGAGGCCGGATATTTGGAGCGGCAGTAGAGGTAAAAAAGTTTCTGCCCGTCCGGCGGCCCGAACGGGAAGTCCGGCCTGCCCCACATCCCAAGCGAGACGAACGTCGGCTTGCCGTCTGCCAGGATCTTGCGGCAGAGGTCGGGGCGGTCCACCACCGTCCGGGAGGCGATCTTGTACCGCGGCAATTCCAGCTCCCGGGCCCAATCCAACGCCTCTTCCGTGAACAGCGAGGCCATCATTTCGATGCCCGCCTCCTCGCACCAGGATTTCAGCTCCCGCCTCTGCCGCGCATCCATGGCGTTGAGCTCTCCAGGCCCCGATCGCCATCCGAACTGGAACTTTGCGACGTCGGCGCCCGCCCACTGGGCTTGCTGGATCAGCTTGCGGGCCAAACCCCGGTTCCCGTTGTGGTTCAGACCGATCTCGGCGACGATCAGCATCCGGGGGGCTCCAGGCATTCCTCGAAGGGCGCGGTAAATTCCACCATGTTGCGGCGCAGGTGGTACGGATCCGTGGCTTCCGTGTTGAATCCGAAGATCGCGGTGCAGGCGGCCTGGAACCCGCAAGTGCGGAGGATCTCCACCGTCTCGCCGGTATAATGGGATTCCAATCCTTCCGGATAAGCGAACAGGTCCACCGGATCCGCCAAACGCGATTCCAGCGTCCGCTTCGATTCCTCAATCTGCCTCCGCTGTTCAGCCCCCGGCAGATGGGAGAGGATCGTGTGGTCCACCGTGTGGGTGCCGAAATCGCAGAGCCCGGACTCCTTCATCGAACGAACCTGCGCCCACGAGAGGGTTCGGTAGTCCGGGTAATCGTAGCGAGGGGAAACGCCGGAGCGCTTCTCCATCTCCAGCAGGGTGGTCTCTAGCAGGCCCGGCCCGCTTTTCATGGCGTGCTTGATCTCCCGGAGCGCCTCCTCCCTCTCGGCCGCCGATGTGAGCGGGTAGCGCCTTTTCAGCGAATCCAGGGAGATCACCGACTCGCGCGTTTCATTGAGCAGGTATTCCACCCTGTCCGTCCAGAAGGGCCGTGCCGCACCGATGTGCCCCGACGGGAGGAAGAAGGTGGCCGGGATTCCGTATCGCCGCAGAATCGGAAAAGCAACGGAGCCGCTGTTCTCAAAGCCATCGTCGAATGTCACCGCGACCGATCGCTCAGGAAGCCTGTCCTCCCGGCGGCGCCTGAGGATCTCCCTCAGGGGAAGGACGGTGCAGCGCTCGGACAGAAAGCGCATCTGCTCGGCAAAGTCGGATTCCCGTACATGCTTGCGGGAACAGTTCTCAATCCCCCGGTGCTCCCGTCGGGTGACACCGTGGTAGAGCAGGAGGACGAAGCGGCTCACCCCGCCACCTCCGTAAGCTCTCGCTTGAGCTTTCGCCCGGCCAGCCTGCGCTGGAGCGGCGGGATGGAGGAGTAGTAGCGGCCCCTGAAGAGGTCCTGCGGGGTTTCCGGGATCGCCCGCCCCGCCTCGATCCGACGGATCAGATCCTCAAGCATCTGAGCAGCCAGAACGGTCGTGTGATAGCGCAGATGATGCAGGCGCGTGCCGGGCTGGATCAGGAGCCTGCGCCGGTCCAGGATCGGTCCGGTATCCAGCTGATCATCCAACCGGTGCAGCGTGGTCCCGAGGTTGTCAATCTCCCCGTTGTAGACAGCCCAGAGGTCGGAGTCCAACCCCCGGTAATCCGGGAGGATTCCGCGATGGATGTTGATGCTCAAGGGGGTGGACTGGAACAGCTTGGGGACCACCCGGCGGGTTCCGAAGGTGATCAAGAGGTCCGGCGCCAGCTCCTGCACCCACCTCAAGCAGGCCGGCTCGTTGACGCTTTCGAACTCCTTCACGTTCCGGAAGCCGGGATCGTCGTCCTTTTTGAAGAAGGCGCGCACCTCGAACGCCTCCTGAAGTCTCTCGAAGCGGTCAAGGGAGGGGACCCTCTGAAGCCGTTCCAGAATCACCGACAACTGCACCGTGGGGCGAATCCGGCCCGCGACGTACCGGTGGTGCGGCGTGTCGGTGGTCAGCAGCAAGCAGTGCAAGCTCATGCACCGCCTCCCGTTGTCTCCGAGACCGGAACGGCGGCCTCCGAGCGCCGCAGAAGGAGCTGGTGCGCCAGCCAGGCGTCCAGCGGCCTCTTGATTTGAATGCTGTCCTCCCAGGGCATCACGACGTGCCCGACGGTCCGGCCCAGGCAGGACTCTTCCAGGACGGCGTCCCTCCAGCAAGCCTTGATGGCCCCGTTGTCCACGTAGAGGGCCTCCCGCTCCAGCCGCAGTTTCTGCATCATTCCGGGGTTCAGCGGCGTCAGGCCGTGCGGACCGTGCATGAAATGCAGGTCGTAATCCTCGTACACGCTGACCACGCTGTCGGTCTTGTAGAGGATCAGCGTGTCGATCGCCTGGCGGATCTGCTCCGCCCGGCGCAGCGGCGAATGGACGCTCAAGACCACCAGGATATCCGGATGGAGTCCCCACTGCGTTTCCATCACGGTGACCGCGTGGAACAGAACCTGGCTCAAATGGATCTGGGGATCCGAAAGGGAGTCCGGCCTCAGCAGTGTCCTCACGCCGGCGAATCCACCCGCGTGCCTGGCCACCTCGGGGTCATCGGTCGTCACCACGATCGCCTGGAAGGCACCCGAACGCCGGGCTTCGTTCACCGTGTGGTCGATCAGCGGCCGGCCGGCCACCTCCTGCAGCACAATGTTCGGCAGATGGGGGTAGCTGTTCTTGGCGGGTATCACCGCGACGACCCGGGGGTTGACCTTCCCCTTCGCCTGCTCCACCAACCTGCGTTTGATCGCCTGCCGGGCGGTCAGGATCCGGCCGGGATCGGCTGAGAGGGACTGCGGATGTTGGCGGTAGAAGAAGAGCGGCGTCGAGACGTTGGCGACGCGGAACCGGTGCAGCATCTTCAGCCACAGCTCATACCCATCCTGGACCGGGGTCTCCTCGCTGTACCCGCCGATCGACTTCAGAACCCTCTTGCGGATCAGCGTGCAGGCGCCGTGGGCCGGCAGGTCCAGCAGCTTCGCCTCCGGACCGATTTTCTTCCGGTTTTCCACGCCCAGCGTCTCCCCCTCTTCGTTCACGTAAATGAAGTTGGGATAAACCAGATCCGCCTGCGGGTGGGCATCCAGGTAGCCACCCAGGACCATCAAGGCGTTCTCGTCAAGGAAATCATCCGCATCCAGGCGCAGGATGGCGTCGCCACGGGCCGACTCCAGCGCGATATTGGAACAGGCGGGCAGCCCGAGCGGAGAGGCATTCCGGATGAGGCGGATCCGGTCCGGATGCGCGAGCGCGTATCCCTGCGCCACCTGGGCCGTCTCATCGGTTGAGCCATCGTCCAGGATGATCAGCTCCCAATCCGTGCGGCTCTGCGTGATCACACTCTCGATGGCCTGGGAGAGAAACCGCCCGTAGTCGCGGCACGGGATGTAGACCGTGATCCTGGGCCTGGCAGCCGTCAGGGGTGCGTTGTCCATGCCTGCTCCTGCAACGCGGCCTGCACGGCCCTGTTCACGCTGAACTGTGGGTCTTGAGCCCGGCAAGACTCGAAGATCCGCTGCATCCGCTCGAACTCCTCCCGCGTGTTGACAGCCAGGTGGAGCTCCGGATGGGCTGCCGAGCTCCACGCCCCGGAGGCCTCCAGGTAACCGATCCGGAACTGCCCCGGATGTTCCGCAATGAAGCGGGTGGCATGCTCCCGGTCCGCGGGGTCGCTTGCCAACCGCTCGCAGCGGGTCAAGGTTTCTCTCGAGAGGACCTGGACCCGGACACCCACCGGAAAACGGGGTCGGTCGGACGGGGCAAAGGGGTACTCCGGGGTGAGATTGGTCGTGAAGTCGTACGACCCGTCCTGGTGCAGTCGGACGACGTCATCCAGAAGCCGGTAATCCACCAGCGGGTTATCCCCGAGCAGGACGACCAGCGTTTCGGCTCGCGCCTGCCGAGCGGCGGCGCTCAGCCGACCCAACAGATCCTCATCCGATCCTCTGAAGCATCCGATCCCCACCTGCCGGGCAAACAGATCCAGCGCGTCGTCCTCTGGTCGCGTGGTGGTGGCCAGGAGGATCCGATTCGCCCATCGGGAGGGGCGGATCCTCTCGATCATCCAGGCCAGCATCGGCCGGTTCAGCAGGGGCCGCAGCACCTTCCCCTGCAGGCGGTGCGAGCCCATTCGGGCGAGGAGGATGACGGCGATGGAAGAGGGATCAACCACTCCGCACCTTCCTGGCGGCGCATCGCAGAAGCCCCAGAAGGGCCATGGGTGTGAATGCCTCCCGCCCCCGCCCGGCATGAAAACCATACCAGAGTTTCCACCGAAGAATCGGTTTCGGATCTCTTCGCCACCCGGAGAGTCTGTGTCGTGGAAGGGTGGGCTCCGCTCCGGCCGGACGCGCCGCCGGACTCGGTTTTCGACACAAGGCCCCGATTCCGTAAGTGGGGAAACGGCTCCGGTCAAAAAGGTGGATCGCTTGAAATCCGCAGGAAGTCAACGCCTGGCGCAATGTGCCCGGCGAGAAAAGGCTGACATGGCCGAACCCCAGTTGATAGACGGAGGTGTCCAGCAGGTTCGGCACCTCAACGTACAAACCCCCTCCGGGTTTCAGGTGAGCGTAAAAATCGTTCAGCGTCCGGCAGGGTTGCGGGAGGTGCTCGAGCGTGTGGTAGCAGTGGATGAAGTCAAGAGACTCCGGCTGAAACGAAGAACGATCGTAGGAGTTCCCGCGAACATCCATGCCCAGGGTCCGGCGGGCGAAAAGGGACTGAGGCCGGCCAATCTCCACTCCGACGGTGCGCCAGCCGAGCGCCTGATAGGCGCTCAACGCCCCGCCGGCGCCTGCGCCGATATCCGCGAGCAGCCGCTCCCGGCCAGTCAGGATCTCGGGATCGACCTTCGAGATCTCCCGGATCACCGACTCCGTCTCTTCCCGTTGCTGCCGTGCGTAGCCCGCGAGGTCCTCCGGCCTTTGCGCCTCAGGCCCCTGGGCGTAAGTGGCCAGCCAGGCGTCGTAGTCCAGGTCCAGGCTCACGAAGGAGCAATCCCGGCAATAGCGGTAGATCACCAGATGCTGCGGGGCATGGATCCGCTTCGCCGCCTGCAGAATGATGGAGGTGTCCTCCGATCCGCACAGGTTGCACTGGAGGTGCTGGCCGGGATGAACCGGCTCCAGTCCCTGGACCAACTCGCCGGCAGTCTTATCGAGCACCGGACTCATGGGCAACCCGCCGCCGCCAGCTCGCCGACCTTGGAATCCAGGGGGTCGGATACCCCTTCCGCCAGATCGTGAACCGCGGCGCGGAACCTCGGAAGGCACTCGCCGGGCGGGAAGTAACTGAAATCGGCCGCGATGGAGCGGGCCGCCTCCCGGAGACCGGCGGTTCGCCCGCTGAGGATCCGCTCAACGGCCTGCACGAGATCCGCGCCTGTTTTCAAGACCACCCCTTCCCCATAGCCTCCAAAGAGCTTTTCCCCGGTCAGCATGAGGTCAAAGGTCAGGCAGGGTTTGCCGGCTGCAGCCGCTTCGATCAGGGCGGTCGAGTGGCTGTAGCCGATCAGGAAATCGGCCAGGGCGATCCATTCAAAGGTGGTGAACGAGGCGTGGTCCTCCAGGATCCTGGGATCTTCCGCCATGATCCGGCTCAAGCCGGCCCGGAGCCATTGCTGCCGCAGCGCCGGCGTGCGGAAGCGGCAGACGACGGAGAACGGCTCCTTCAACCGGCGGAGCATCCGCAGCCCCCCGAGCAGCTCCGTGATCCGGTCCTTCAGGACGTACCACTCCATCGAAGGGAAGAGCATCACGATGAGCGGCCGGGCCGCCCCCCGCGTCTCCCATTTCTGCTGAAGCTGCCTGAAACGGCCAGGCCGCGCAGCCTCCCAGATGAAGTCGGAGCGATAAGCGCCCACGGCGACCAGGCGCTGCCCTTCCCACTGGCGCCGGTGCATCCGCGCGAACGCCTCGCCCCAGACGCACAGGCGGCTGAGGGTGGCGTATCCGATGGCGGGGAGGAACCAAGGAGCTGCCGGATTGCCGTGATGGATCCCCAGGGTGGAGCGGCCCATTTGCTGTGCCCAGAAGGTTCGCAGGACATGCGCCGAGGAGTGCTCCTGGAACTCCATGGAGACCTTGAACTTCACGCGAACTGCAAAGAGCCATTCGATCAGAAAATGGCGGGCGAGGGCTCCGGAGGCCCGGGAAACCTCCGGGGGCTCCATCAGGACCGAAGGCCGCAGCGCAAGCAGGAAGAGCCTCGCCAGGAAACCGGTTGCCTGGCGCAGGAAGGAAGGATCGACCTTGAAGTCCGATGGGTCGAATGGGGTGCTGCCCATCCGGCGAATCCGCTCCTCCCATGCCTGTTTGGCCTGCGGCGAGAGCTGCCAGTCGCTGAAATAAAAGGCCCAGCGGGAGGGAGGCATCTCCCCGCCCATCAGGAAGTCCGCCGGATGGCCGACCTGGTCGGTGACCCGCTCGTATAGAAAGCCGGGGGAGATCGGCATCACCACATCCGCCTCGACCAGCTCTCGCCGGCGCTGAAACCCCCGTGCGAGAACCCTCAGCATGAAATGGCACGGATATCCGAGCAGACGGATCCCGTTGGCCGCCCCGAGGACGTTGCCGATGCCGGCGGGGTCAGACCATCTCCGAGGAGCCGGACGCAGGAGGAGCGGCCCCTCTTCTTCCAGAGCCTGTTGGATTCTGCGGAAAAGGGCCTCGGATAGGACTTGGGGCATGAGCCGGATCTTGTAGTATCGCTCGAGGCCTGCATCGGGGATCAGCCGGCCCAGGATGCGAACGGAAGGACAGCGCCGGATCGTCTCGAACGCCCGCTCCATCAGATCGTGGGCACGGCTGTTGGTCTCCTGCCAGAGCGAAAGATATCTCTCCGGATCCACCTCCCCGACGTGAGCCTTCCGGTTCAATCGGCGGAGAATCCAGAGGAGGGCCGCATGCGGCGGCGGCTGAGCGCCGGCCAGGTCCCGATAACGATAGAGCAGGATCCGGTCCGCTTTCGGGATCTGCGGCAAGGCCGACAAGAGAGAAGCCATGTCCAGGCGCTCGAAGAGGAGCGTGGTCATGCGGGCACCGCTTCCGGCGGGGCCGGGGATTGGATCCGCCACAACCGGGTATAGATCCCCTGCCGCGCCAACAGGTCGCCATGGGTCCCCTGCTCAACGGGGCGCCCGCTGGCAAGCACCCAGATCTGATCGGCGCTCCGTACGGTGGAGAGGCGATGGGCGACCACCAACAGGGTGCACCTTCCTCGCTGCTCTTCAAGCGCCTCCTGGATCAACCGCTCCGATTCGCTGTCCAGGGCGCTCATCGCCTCGTCGAGGATCAGGATCTGCGGCTGGCGGACCAGCGCCCTGGCCAGCGCGATCCGCTGCCGCTGCCCTCCGGAAAGGCGGCAGCCCCTGTCTCCGATGAGCGTGTCGTACCCCTGGGCCAGGCGGCCGACGAACTCCTCCACATGGGCGGCGCGCGCCGCCGCCAGGACCTCCTCACGTGAAGCGCCGGGCCGGCCGTAGGCGATGTTCTCCCAGATGCTGGCGTGAAAGAGGAATGGGTCCTGAGCCACCACCCCGAGGCGGTCCCGCCAGGAGCGCAGCGAATAATCCTGAATTGGGATCCCATCCACGACGATCTCGCCGGAGGTCGGCTCGTAGAGCCGGATCAGCAGGTCCACCACCGAGGACTTCCCCGCCCCGGACGCCCCCACCAGCGCGGTGAAGCCCCCGCGGGGCATTGCGCCGGAGAAGCCCTCCAGCGCGGGCGGTTCGTCGGAACGGTAGCGCAGGCTCACGCCCCGGAACTCCACCTGATCACGCAGCCGCTCGAAGGGGCGGCCGGCACGGGAGGAGGAGGAGACGGGGCTGACCTCTTCTTCCTGCAGGAAGTCCAGGATCCGCGCCAGATGCGGTCGAATGGCTGCAATGGCGGCGAGACTTGTGGTCACAGCGCCCAGCCGGGGCGTCATCCGATGCAGCGCGAGAAGGAAGGCCAGCAGTGCAGGGAGTGCGGCCTTCGCCTGTGGGCCGAGCCAAAGGGTGCCCGCGAGCAGGAAGAAGGCCGCTCCCAGGATCATCAGCGAATCGATCACCGGCTCCATGACGGATCCCCAGATCGTCGTGGCGCGGGAGGCCTTCATTCCCTGATCGGAGATCTTTCCGACCTGCTCGGCGGCCTCCTCCTGTCGGGCGAAGGTGTGAATCACCCGGATCCCCTGCACAAACTCCGTCGTCCGACGGTGGAGCCGCTGGGTGGCCTCCGTGAGCGAGGCGGAATGCCGCTGCACCTTCCGGATCACCCACCGCAGCATCTGGGAGATCAGCCCGTACAGGGCGAGCGCAAGGAGGCTCAGGCGCCAGGAAAGGCAGAGGAGAACCACCGCGTAGGCCGCGGCGAGAAGGATGCTCCGCACGAGCAGGTTGACCTGCGCGAGGAGCTCATGGAGATACCGGGATTCCTCCAGGAGATGCGTCAGGTCTCCCAGCCGGTGGGCAGTGACCTTCGGGAACGGCATGAGGAGGATCTTCTGAAAGATCCGCTGGAACCCTTCCCGATGCACCCTAGCCTGGAGATGCGCCGTGGCCCAGCAGCCGGCGAACTGCAGCAGAGAGCGGAAGAGCTGCGCCCCGACCGCGCAGAGGACGAGCGCCAGGAAGAGGTGCTCCTCACCCACCCAACGGGCCGCCCAGCCGGGTATTCCTTCATGGGGCGAGCCGCCCACCAGCGCCTTGAGCGCGAGAAGCAGGAAACCGACCGTCGCCCCTTCCGACAAGGCAGCGGCAAGGTTGGCCAGGAAGGCGGCCAGGGCCCAGGCCCAGCCGGACCGAATCAGGGGAAAAAGAACGTAACTCTTTCTTAGGATTGAGCTAGGGATTTTCACGGAGCTGTTCATTGTACGAACATGGCACAACAGGCCGCTTTTGTCAAGCAGCAGGCGCGCTGATCGGGCGGATGGTCCTAGGACGGTTCGGCCGGAGTGACCTTGACGGCGCGGTCCCCGACAATCACGTAGCTGAGGTCCTCCAGGATCGGATATCGCTCTCCGAGATAGTGATTCAAGACGACCCTGAAGGAATTCACCGGCGAGATGGATGGATACAGCTTTGGAGGGTTCTCTCCCGGGAGGTAATAGGCGTTCAAGATCGAAAATTTCTCCAGGGCATAGTCCGGATTGAAGACGTAATCCTGGCGCGCGCCTGCGCTGGCGCCGTGGTCCCCCTGCAGGATGATGATGCAGCGCCCCTGCGATTTCGAAAGGATCGTGTCCACAGCTTCCTTGATCTTCCGGTTGATAAATTTCACCTGCTGCAGGTACATCCCGCGGTGACCGTACCGGAGGGCCTGGGAGAAGGAGAGCACCCCTCCGTGCTCGTCAAAAACGTAAGGCGGGTGCGGGCAGAGGACGTGCGCAAAGACAAATTTGGGTCCGGGGAGATCGGGGATATTCCCCAGCGCTTCAAAGTCGTATAGGATCTGCTCCCGGTGTCTCGAATCCTTTCCAAACCCCTTGAGGGTGAGGAGGTACTTGAAGGGCGTGTATTCCGAGAGGCGTCTGTGGAACATCACCCCCCCGAAGGGCTCGTCGCTGTAGCGCGAGAAATTCACGTCCGCATATTCGTTCTGGAAGCCGACGTTGATGAACCGATAACCCCTGGACTGCAGGGTGCGCTTCAAGAGGTTGTCCTTGATGGCGACACCCCGGTGTGAATTGTAGAGGGACCCTTCGCCCCATTTTGCGCACCTGCCGCCGCTGCAATCGAGGTAGTCCATGTTCAGCGAGGAGGCAAGCGACAAGCGGGTCTCGATGTAGTTGCTGAAGCTTTTCTGCGCAACGTAGAAACCCCGATCGGCCAGGAGCTCATGGAGCTCACGGTTGTCGAATCCGAAGTAGCGCTCGAGGGCGGGCCGGCCGGCGTAGGCATCCAGGATCACATAGTAAATGTCCGGCCGAAGAGGATCGGGCGCCCCGCCCTGCACCGGCGCGGCCGCGGCAATGGCTGGAGCCGGGCGCACCCCCTCCGGGGGTGCGCCCCCTGCGAGGCCCTGGAAGCCGTTGATTCCGATCTGAACCAGGCACAGGACGATCAGGGTGGAAGAGGCCACGTTGAGGAGCCGCGTCACTGCACGGCCCTGGAATTTCATCCTTACAATGAGGGCGGCGCCCAGACCGAAGAGAAGGCACCAAAGCGGGAAGATGTACTTGTGCCTCCAGACCCGCCACGCCCAGAGAGAGGCCCTGACATTGACCCCGTCGATGTAGTCAAAGAAACTGCTGTAGCAAAAGAGCCATGCGGCAGCCCAGGCCAACAGGAGGCCTGCCTTGAAGCGGTCCCCAACAAGCCGAGCCGCCAGCCGGTACAGGAGAGCCCATGCCAGAAGCAGGAAGAGAAGGGTCTTGAGCACTGCAGGCAGTGGGACCTCGTGGACGTTATGAGAGTAGATGAACAGCGCCGGGTAGATGAAGAACAGGAGAGGGTGGAAAACCGCCGTCCCTTTAGAAGGGGCCTTCGTTCCAGGCATCCTCTTTCCTCACGAGGTGGTAGAGGGTCCGCGCCGTTCCGGGGATCGGGCTCTTCTCTTCCATCGCAAAGAAGCGCTCGAAGCAGCGCTCGAACTCTCCCGTGGTGTAGTCGTGGAACTCGTCCGATCGGTTCCGGAGCATCTCCTGGACCATCGGATCTTCCTTTGGAACAAACTCGATCAAGAGGGTGGGGCCCATGCTCGAGAAGAATTCGGCGATGCCCTCCATCGGTATGGAATGGGTGATTCGCAGGTGGTGGAGGATGGCCAGGGCCATGACGAGGTCCGGTTTGAGGCGCCCCCAAAGGGCTCCGCGCTCGGCGCCCATCCACCCCAGATTCGCCGGGGGATTGCAGGGATCGGCCAGGAGCGGGATCATGCAGCGATCCCCCTCCTGCCGCGAACGACGGTAATTCTCCTCGACACAGGAGGCGTCCGAATCCAGCGCAATGCACCGGCTGCCCAGGCCGGTGACGATCCTTGAAAGGGCCCCGTTGTTCGCCCCCAGGTCGAGGACCCATCGCGGCGACGCCTTCCGGACGTGCGCCAGGATCCAACCGGCCTTGAAGGCGCGGGCCTCCGGGGAGTAATGCCGGCAATCGATCTGGTAGTCGGTGAAGGGGGCCTGCCATCTTCTGAACCTCAGCGACGAGACGCAGGACCGGAGGCTCTCCACGAGCGATTGAACGTGCCTCCTTGAGAGGGAAGCGCGGACGGGGCGGCCGGCGCTTTTTCCCAGCCGGCGCTGAGTGAGGGCGTGCAGGTGGATGTGGAGGAGGCAGCCCGGGTGAAACCATGTGCGGGCAGGCAGAATCCGGCTGGCCAGCGACAGCTCCACACCGTTCAAATCGACCGTCAGGTACCGGTTGAAAGCGGGATGGATGTGGGCCATCAGAGCCAGGGGCGCAAGGAAGCTCTCGCAGAATTGCCGGTACGGCACCCAGGGCCCATCCACCCACTTCTCGAACGAAAGGGTATCGATGAAGACCGGCTCGCCCTCCAGGAACTGAACGTTGAACGGGATGGCATCCTTGAGAGTCATGCCGTGTTCCATGGCCAGGGCCTGGACATCCAAGGTCAGCAGGGCCGCCTCTTTGAGCTGGGAAAAGCACCACTCATAAGGGTACGTGACGAGGGGAATCTGTTGGGGTACGAGGACCTTGCAAAAGGGGGCACCCGCTGAAGGGCCCTCCTCATGATGCGGCAGAAGAAACCCCTTTCGGACCAGCTCGTCGTAAAGCCCGGACCGGATCAGCAGGTTGTACTCTTCCTGGCCGTAAACGGTGATCCCCCGTTTCACGGTCCCGCCTTCCAGAAAGACGACGCCTGCCCGGTCCCGGAAAGAAGAGGGCAGCGCCCGCGGGGCAGCAGGCGGTTGCAGGCGGGATCTTGCCGTTCGGGCTAGAATTCCTTCTTGGTCCTGCGCCGGAAGATGGACCTGAGGTTGTTCCAATACAGCTTCAGAGCGAAGACGGAGGTGACGAGTCCGCTGATGAGGAACTGGAAGAGCATGCTGCCGGAACCCGGATCCAGATAGGAGCAGACAGGCCCGATCCACAACCAATCCATCATGAGCTCTCTCACCTCCTGCGTGATTCTACCACGGGACCGGCCGCTGGAGAAGCGGAAACGTGCGATGCTTCTTTTCCCTCCGCAAGGCCCAGAAGTCGCCGGCGCACGAGCCACAGAGTAACCAAGAACCCCGCCATGCCCAAGGTGGGAAACCCGAAATACTGGTAGGTTTCCGATAGCGTCAGGTGCGTCGTGCCTGCCAGGCGACCGATGGCCGCAAGAGGCAGGAGGTGATTGATCACCTGCCGCGTGGCCGGAGTCGCCACCAGCAGCAGCGCCATCGCGAAGCTCGCCACGGCCCATCGGTCTCGCCGGAGTGCAGGGTCGATGGCGAAGAGCACGCACACCACGCTGAGCGCCAGGAGGCAGAGCGTCATGTATTCGAAGGAGACGAACGGGGCGAACAGCAGAACCGCTGCGCTCAGCAGCGACCAGCCCCACACGATATCGCGGCTGCGCTGCGGTTCTGCCTGGGGGGGCGGCATGCGCGCAAGCATCCAGACGACCCACCCGATGCCGGCCACCTGCATCCCCTGCGCCACGGCGTTCGCCACGGAAAGCGCCCCGTCGTCAATCACCGTGTCGTGCATGCCTGGAGGAAGATTGAAGCCGCTGAAGAGTCTTACCACCATTGCCTTGAGCGACACATTTTCATGCCACAGGATGTTGAACGTCATGCCGAACATGTTCCTGACGATGGACAGCGGATAGCCGTAGCCCATCTGCCATCCGTAGAGCCACTGCCCCGCGGAGAGCAGCAGGAGGATGCTGATCGCGGAGTACCATAACGCTCGCCGATCACGCACAGCGAAATAGAGCAGCAATGCGAGCGGTAGGACCTTGAGGAGCGCCGCGGCGCAGAGCAGGAAGCTGGCCAGGAATCGTCGGCCTCGCAGGTATGCGTACAATGCGGAGGAGATCAGCGCCAGCTCCCACAGCTCGGGTGTGCTGATGGCGACAATGTAGTACATGGGGGAAAAATTCAGCCACAGGAGAGCCAGCAACATCATCAGGAATGGCAACGGCGGTGAGCGGGGAGCGGAGATTCCAGCCAGCCAGAGCCGGATGCTCGAGATGCAGAAAAAGAACGCGATGACCAGTGCGAGCAGTTGCAGGGCGTGCATCCAGCGAACCAGCAGGAGCGGATCGTCGCCGCATACCGCGAGCACAGGCTGCATGATGAAGTAAAAGACAGGGCCGTACTGGGGCCGATCGATCGCGCGTACAGGCCCCCCATGCTTCATGTGTTCGATCAACGGCGGGACCTGTTTCAGCATGATATAGAAGGAGGGGTTCTTTCTCGGTTGATGGATGCCGGAATACCAGAAGTGGACGGCTGTGTACAGCAGTGCGGCGGCCCAAAAGAGCGCGTGCCAGCTCTTTGCGATTCGGAAGGTCGGCAAGCGAGAGGGCGTCATGGAGGTCAAGTCTACAGGCAATGGTGCCGGAAGTAAACGGGGAATCCTTCCGGATCTGGAGCGAGACGTGCTATGCTGGGGCGCCATGGCACGCGGTGATCGCCGATGGGGAACCTGGGCGCTTCTCGGGATCGCCTTCGGCATCCGGCTGGCGGGCGGCCTGTGGCTGGGGCACTTCAGGGAGCCGTTCCCCTGGGAATACGAGATCCTGGCCGATAACCTCCTGCAGGGCGGCGGCTACTCGATCGAGCACCTCGGCATCACGTACCGGGCGCATCTCCTGCCCGGCTACCCCCTCCTCTGCGCGGCAGTGTATGCGCTCACCGGCCACAGCCACGCGGTGCTCATCGTCCTCCAGTGCGCGATCGCAGCGCTCGCGTGCCTTCAGATCCGCAGGATCGGGCAGCTCGCCTTCCCGGATGATCCCCGGGTTGCCGAGGTGGGCGCGTGGCTGGTGGCTCTCCATCCGGGCCTGATCCACTTCTCCAGCCGCCTGCATTCCCTCACCTTGACGCTCTTTCTCTTTCTCTGGGCCCTGTGGTCTTGGCTGGCTTTTCTCCGGTCCCCCAACCGCCGCCATGCCCTTCATGCCGGCTTCTCCTCCGGCCTGGCCCTGCTCACCCGGGGCACCCTCTTCCTGTTCATTGCGCTGATGGTGGGATGCTCTCTCCGGAAGATCCCGCGCCCGCGCTGGAACCTCCTGGGGATCGTGGGCCTGACGATGGCGCTCGTGGTGGCTCCCTGGCTGGTGAGGAACGCCGTCCTGCTTCACCACTTCCCCGTATTCATCACCACGTCGGGCCAATCCTTCTGGCAGGGCAACAACCCCCGCTCCTCGGGCTCCTCCCGCCTTCCCGACGGAAGCTCGGCCCTGAGCGCCCTGCCGGAGGAGCTGGCCCGGCAGCTGCCCCGGGACGAGATCGGGCAGAACCGGTTTTTCTACCGCGAGGCCCATCGGTTCATCCGGACCCATCCCATCCAGGCGCTTCGCCTGTTTGGAAGGAAGTGGCTTTACTTCTGGTGGCGGTCGCCTCAGACGGGGATGCTCTACTCCCCTTCCCTCACGCGATGGTACCAGCGGTATTACATCGTGGTGGCCGCCCTTGCGCTGGCGGGTCTGGCCGGCTGTGTCCGGACGGGGCTCACGGCCCCGCAGTGGATCCTGATCGGCTACTGCCTCACCATTGCGCTGCACCAGAGCCTGCACTACGTGGATGGGCGACACCGGTGGCCCGTGGAACCGATCCTTCTGCTGCTGGCCGCCCAAGGGGCGCTGGGGCTGTGGAGCGCCGCCGTCACCGCCCGGATTGTTCCAGGGAACGCAGCCAGACCTCGAAGGTGAGCAGCAGCCAGAGGCGCTGCCCCGCGTCCTCCCTGCCCGCCTGGTGGCTGCGGAGCAGCGCCTGGACCGCGTCCGGGCGGAGGTAGCGCAGCAGCCGCGCCCCGGTGCCCAGGAGATCCCGCACCGGTTCCCGCCAGGGGCCGCGGAGCCAGGCACCCAACGGCACCCCGAATCCCATCTTGGAGCGCCGGAGGATCTTCTCCGGCAACTCGCCACGAAAGGCGCGGCGCAGGATCCATTTTGAGATTCCGCGCCGGAGCTTGAGATCGTCCGCCAGCCGGAAGCTCCACTCGATGAGCTGCGTGTCCAGAAAGGGCGACCGGGCCTCCAGCCCGTGCGCCATCGTGCAGCGGTCCAGCTTGACCTGAAGGTCATTGGGCAGGTAGTCCTGAAAATTGATCCGGAGCATCCGGGTCAGCGGAGGGAGCTCTTCCCCGATGGCGCTCAACTCGGCCGACGCCTCCCCCTCGGCCGGATCGGTCCCGTTCTGCTCGGACTGGAGCATTCCGGCGGCGTCGGGGAAGATGCTCGCCCAGGCAAGCAGCCGCTGGGACAGGGGCTGCGGAGCGGATCGGAGGAAGCGGTGCGCGCGCGCCCAGGCCGACTTCTGGGAGGCGCCCGCCGGCAATGCGGCGGTCCCCCAGGAGGCGAGGCGCCGCAGCGGCAGCGGGATCGACTCGGCCAGCAGGCCGGCCGAAAAGCGGTCATACCCCGCAAAGAGCTCATCCCCGCCGTCGCCGGTCAGGGCGACGGTCACCTGGGAGCGGGCGAGCTGGGCGAGCAGATAGGTGGGCACCGCCGAGGAATCCCCAAACGGCTGGTCGTAGTGCCAGACCAGCCTTTCCAGGAGATGGAACGCTTGGGCCGTGACGGTAAAGACCGTATGCTCGGTTTGAAACCGGCGCGCGGCGATCTGCGCGAAGGAGGTCTCGTTGTACCGGGGATCTCCCTCGAACCCGATGCTGAACGTCCGGATCTTCTCCTGGGGAAGCAGATCCCGCATCACCTTCACCACGATCGTCGAGTCCAATCCACCGCTCAGGAAGGCGCCCAGCGGGACATCGGAGATGAGCCGGCGCCGGACCGCCCCGCGCAGCAGCTCCCGAAGCTCCTGAATCGTCCGGCGCTCGTCGCCGAGCGGGGCTGCGTCGGGCGCAGACCCGGACAGGGGCGGCGGCCTCCAGTAGGGGACGGGAGAAGGATCCGGCCGATCCTCCCCGAACCGGAGGAACGAGGCGGGTGGGAGCTGGCGGATCTGGTCGTAACAGGTGGACCCTGAGGGAGGGTAGCCGAAGGTCAGGAGATACCGCAGGATCCTCTCGTTGAAGCGGCGCGGCACATGGGCGTGGGCCAGCAGGGCCTTCACCTCGGAGCCGAAGGCGAGGCAGCGCCCGTCGGTCCAGTAGTACAGGGGCTTCTTTCCGGTTCTGTCGCGCGCCAAGAGGAGGTGCCGCCGGGAGGCATCCCAGAGGGCCAGGGCGAACATCCCTTCCAGGCGGGCGATGACCCCTTCCCCCCACGCCTCGTACCCGCGGAGGATGACCTCGGTGTCGGACCGGCTCCGGAAGCGGTGCCCGAGCGCCTCCAGCTCGCGCCGCAGCTCCTGAAAATTGTAGATCTCTCCGTTGAAGCAGAGCCAGAGGGAGCGGGATTCGTTGGTCATCGGCTGGGCGGCCGCTTCCGAGAGATCGATGATCTTCAACCGGCAGTGAGCCAGGCCGACGGAGGGAGACGGGAACTCCACGCGCTGCTCATCCGGCCCCCGGTGGCGCAGGAGACCCAGCGCCTTCCGCGGATCGGCCTGCGGGACCTCCTCCCCCGTCCAGTGAACGATGCCGGCAAAACCGCACATGGGGCTCTAGACCCAGCCGCGGAGCCGGTAGATCAGCAGGGCGGCTGCTTCACGCAGCAGCGCCCCGAGCTGGTGCAGACGGATCCCCCACCGGTGGGCGTAGAAACGGTTCTCCGGCGCCGGCGTGTGGATGATCCCAAGCTCGGGAGCGGTTCGCCGGAATGCCCCATCGGCCCGGCGGGCGTGGTAAGGGGACGTCACCAGCAGGATGGAGCGCCAGCCGTGGCGGCGTGCAAGCTCCGCGGTCCTCTGCACGTAGTCGCGCGTGGAGCTGACCTGCGTCTCCGTCCATATCGCCTCCTGCGGCACGCCGAGGCGGGAGGCCAGCGCCGACATGACCTCCACCTCCCGGAAGGTCCAGGTGAAACCGGAGACGAAAAGCATGCGGGGGGCGTTCCCCGTCTGGAAAAGCCGGACCGCATGCTGGACCTTCTCCTGGTATTCCTCGCCGGGTTGTCCGGATTCCCCAACGCCGCCGGCGAATACCACCACGGCGTCGGCCGGGCGAGGCGCACCGGAGATCCTGAGCGGAGAGGCCAGCCACCAGGGCAGCGGCGTCAGGAACGTCACCGTGACGGCCGCCGCCAGAGCCGCCGCGGCGCGCCTGCGCCGGCCGGACCGGGCCGAATCCCGCAGCCGCCGGACCCAATCCTCGCTCTCCACCTCCTTCTCCTCAGAGCGGCGCCGCACCACATCCTGCATCGCCAGGATCCGGCGCCCCCAGGCGTTGTCGCGGGCGGCGTCCACCCGTCGGCTCAGGAGGTTGACGGAGGGGCCGCCGGCCGCCCGCCGCAGGCAGGCCGAAAAGTCGTCCGGGCCGTCGGCGATCTCCACGAGCCTCGGGTGCTGACGGCTGAACGCCTCCACCTCCGGCAGGCGGGTGGAGATCACCGGCTTGCCCATCGCCAGGTATTCGTTGAGCTTCGTCGGGTAGACGTTGTTCGTGTAATCGGTGATCCGGTAGGGGATGATCCCCACGTCGAAGGTCTTGATGTAATGGGGAATCTCTTCATGAGGCCTCTGGCCCATCAGCAGGATGTTCGGCTGCCTGCGCAGCTTCTCCACATTCGTCTGGACCGGCCCGATCATCACGAACGAGCAATCGGGATGATGCCGGGCCACCCTGCAGAGGAGATCCTGGTCCACCCACTGGTGGATGCCGCCCACGTAGCCGACCACCGGCCGGCGGAGATCGCGGACCTCCGGGGGAGGCGGTTCGGCCCCGTCCCTCGCCCGCTCGAAGCTGTCCAGGCTGACACCGAAGGGGAACAGATGGACCCGCGGACTCATCCGGGAGGCGTGTTCCTGGAGGGATCGGGAGGTCACAAAGACCAAGTCTGCCTGGCGGAGGAGCTGCTGCTCGCTGGTCACGATCCGGCGGGCCGCCGGCGTCGAGTCCGCAAAGCTGTCGATGCAGTAGTAGATCAAAAGACGGTGTGGAATTCCCCTGAGAAGGTCCAGCGTCAGCGGCGTCGGCAGGAAGGTCCAGCAGACGGGCCGGTGGAATTCCATCCGCTCGACCCAGTGCCGCAGCGCGGAGCCCAGGAGCGCACGGTTGATCCATCGGGCGATGCGGGAGTAAGGGAACGGCAGGACCAGCGGGGAGAAGACGTACAGGTTCCTTTCCACCTGCGAGAACCCGCGGACGCTCCGGCGCCATTTCCCCAGCCGATGCTGGATGCGGGACAGATCCCCGAGCCTCGGGCCCCGGACGCCGGTGTTCTCGATGAACAGGACCCGGTGGCCCTGGCGTGCGAGGCTGGTCATGATCTCCTGGTGCCCTTGCCAGACGAAGTCCCAGTCGATTGAGGAGAAGCAGAGGATGTCCTGCCGCTCGGCCGCGGCGGGCGCCCGCTCCTCCGGGGGTCCCTCCGGCAAGGGGATCCGGCGGGTCGCGGGACGGAGCACCTGCTCGAGGGTCTCCAGGAAGAGCGGCGCCAGCCTGGTCAGGGAATAAGAGGCTTCGATCGTTTCTCTTCCGGCCTCACCCAGCCGCCAGCGCAGGGACGGATCGTCGCAGAGCCGTGCGAGGTGCAGCACCCAATCCTCCTCCGAACCCGCCAGCAGTCCGTTCGAGCCGTGGCGAATGATCTCGGTGTTCATCCCGATGGCGGAGGCGATCACCGGGACGCCGGAGGCCATGAACTGGAGCGCCTTGTACCCGCATTTCCCCTTCGACCATTGGTCGTCCCACAGCGGATAGATGCCGATGTCGCACTCCCGGAACTCTGCCGCCTCCGTCTGCAGGTTCCAGTTCCGGATCTCCACCTCCACGCCGGGGATCCGGATCTCCTGACCGGTTCCAATCGCCTTGAGCCTGAACCGGCGGGTCCCGGCCAGGCGCTCGAACACCGGGGCCAGGCTCTGCAGGTATTTCGCGGTGCTGGGCGATCCGATCCAGCCGATCACCGGCGCCGCCCCGCGCCGCGCCTCCCGCGACGGGAAGTAGCGGGTGGTGTCCACCGGGGTCGGGATGCAGCGCACCCGCGGGTTGATCCGTCTCGCGTAGTCGGCGAGGAAGTCGTTTCCGGCGATGATCTGCCGGCCGCCGGCGATGAGATCCTGGACAGACCGTGTATTCTCCAGCCTTCCGGCTATTCCCCGATTCTGCCGGTGCGGGAGGAAGACGGCATCGTCAAAGTCGTAGATCCACGGCCGCGCGTGCCGCCGCAGCTCCGCCAGCAGCAGCGCCATGCCCGAGGACATGCCCAGCGGGAAAAGCTCCCGGTGGACAAAGACCAGATCATAGCGCCCGGCGCGGAGGAGGCTCCGCCGGCTGGACGTCCCCGCCAGGAGGCACCGCGCCTTGCCGGCCCAGCGCCCCGGCGTGTTGATGAGCTCCAGCACATGGGAGGGGAAGAAGGGGTGGAAGGTGGTTTCGTATCCTTCCCGCCGGAGCAACGGTTCATAGGCGAGCACGCGGTAGCGGGTGGAGGCGACCTCCTTCGGATGGGTCGCCACAAAAAGGATCCGTCCCTTCATTTCGGCGCCCGATGCGGCTGGCCGCCCAAGCCGCAAGCCCCCAGCCCTGCAGCCATTCCGGAGAAGGTCCAGAAGAGAACTGCCTGTCGGATCACATAAAGATTGGTGTCAAAGAACGACTGTACAAGAAAGGCGCACAGCCCCGCCGCCAGGCCGGCCAGCGCGGGCTGGAAAACGGGCGAGGACCCCAGGCTGCGCCAACAGAGCCTGCCCAGGGAAAAGAGAAAACCCAGGAAGGCGACAAGCCCCACAAGCCCCGTCTCCGCCATGATCTGGAGGAAGCAGTTGTGGGCATAGGAGGGGAAGGCAGAGGGATTCGCCGCGAAGGACTGGTAATTCGACATGAAGGTGTTCAGCCCGTGGCCGAAGAAGGGTGTGGCGAGAAACATCTTCCAGCCGGCGCCCATCATGAGAATCCGCTCTTGGGCTGACGCGTCCGAGAGGGTCAGGATCGACTGGAGTGACGACCATGAGAGCAGGAGGAATCCCCCCAGGGAAAGGAGGATAAGGCCGGTCAAACCGACGACGCCTCCCCTGCGGTGGCGCTGCAGGAGAAGCAACGGGAGCAGGCCCGAGACAAAACCGAGCAGTCCCGCCCGGGAATGGAGCCAGATCAGACAGCCGGTCAACCCCAGCCCCAGCAACCCCAGGGGCCTCCTCCAGAAGGGCGGCTTCGGGTCCCCGTTTGGAAGGAGGTGGGCGATCACGGCCAGGCCCGCCACCATGAGGTAGGTGGTCAGGTCATTGGGGTTCTTGTAGGGTCCAACCATCCGGGAGTAGTCCAGCGTCCGGCCGAGGAGGGGATCGCGCACGGTGCTGTAGGCGTGGGCGACCCGCGAGATGGCCCATTCCTGCAGGAGGCAGTGCCCGATGATGAGCCAGCCGGTGCAGAACAGTGCCCGCATGGCCCGCTCCCCCACCCTGGGCTCCGTGATGACGTCCGCCGCGATCAGGAAGAGGAGCGAGTACTCCAGCGTCTTCCGGACGAAGCCCCTCAAGCTCACCACCCAGAAGTAGCTGTAAGCGATGGAGAAGGCGCACACCGCCGTGTAGAGGATGAGCCACAGGACAACGGCCCGGAAGAGCGGCGGGCTCTCCCGGAATCGCTCCATGGTCCGGCCCGGGAGCACCCATCCCAGCATCCAGGCAGCCAGGAGGAACGGGAAGAGGATCTCGATGGCGGCGATGGACAGGGGTGTCACGAAGACCATCGCCACCAGGAGGATGCCGGCCGTCTGCCGGGCCCGATCGGATATAGAGGTCATTTGGCCTTTGAAAATCGCCAGGCCATTATATCAGCTTGGCCGGGCGATCCCGGCGCCGGCCCGCAGCCGGCCATGCATGAGGACCGCGCAGAGCCCGAGCAGAACGATCCCGTAGAACGGGAGCGACCACCAGAGGAACATCCAGGAGTGCGATTGATGCCAGACCGGATGGGGCGGCAGCCGATTCAAGAGTCCCCCGGGGATCACCATGCCGGTCAGGGCGTACGCCAGCCCAAACAGGCACTTCTCGCGCATCCGGAAGATCCGCCTGCGCTGGTACAGAAGCATCCCGGCCGTCACAAAGGCGGGCAGCGCCAGAATCGAATAGTGGACCCGTGAGGCCTGCGCGATCACAAAGATCATCGCCAGCGTCAACGAGATCTCCAGCAGATGCAACGGCCAGCGCTCCTCCCTTTCCTCCCTCCGCCATCGGCGGCGCAGAAAGAAGAGCCAGCCCAGAACGGCCAGGATCTTCAGGGCGCCCGCGATCCCGAAGGCCAGCCGCGGGTTCTGTACCGGCATGTAGCTTCCCGCGGTGAGGTAATGCAGGAACGTTCTGGGAGGTTCCGGCCGCGCCAGCCAGCGGTTCACCGTACCACTCAGGGTCTGCATCTCCACGCTGGCCGCCGGGATGTTGCCCTCGTGCCGGTGATCCAGCATCAGTGCCGCCGCCTGACCCAGGAACCCGGACGACAGGACCCGGGGGCCAAAAGCGGCGCAGGCCACTCCAACCGCCAGCACGACTCCTGCCCCGGCGCCCCAGAGGACCCTCCATTCCCGCTTGAGGGCGAAATGGGCCAGCAGGAGGGCCGGCAGGTATTTGAGATTCGCAGCCGCCATCAACAGACCCCCGCAGAGGAGATCCCGTCTTCTTCGAAAGGCAAGGATCGCCAGGCAGATCAGGACGAGCTCGATCCCCTCCACCTTGTGCTGCGCCAAGGTCTCCAGAAACGGCTGAAAATTGACCGCCAGGACTGCCGCGACCCCGTAGGCCGCCCAGGGGGGCCGCGCCGGGCCGGACCAAACCGCTCTGACCAGGGCCGCGATCGCTATGGGGAAGAGGAGGAACTGGATCAGATAGAAGAAATAGGCGGAGGCTCGCATGCCGCCCAGCATGGAGTCGGCGCCCGCCAGGATCGCGTAGTAGAACGGCGGATGGAAATGCCAGACTGCCGCCTGGTCTGGTGAGCGGGCCAGTGAGGAGCGCCACTCCCCCGTCTCCAGATAGGCCCGGTTGAAATCGCCGCTGGAGGTCCCCTCCAGGATGCTGTACTGGACGATCGAGTAGGTCAGGTGCAGCAGGGTGTAGCCCAGCAGAATGGCCCAAACCGTCCGCTTCAGCGGCGCGGGCATCGGCTCACCCCTTTGCGGCAATGACGGCGACGTAGGTGAAAAGGTCCCCTGGCCCGAACTCGGTGCGCAGGACCCGCAGCCGGCAGCGCTGCAGCAGCCCCCGGACCCAGCGAAACGAATGGATCCGGGAGATCTCATCCGGGTGCAGCTTCAGCGGCTCCTTCCGGAACCGGTTCACCACCCCGGTGTAGGCGCCCAGGGCCAGCACCGAGAGCCCGAAATCGGGCGGCCAGAAGAGCACCATCCGCCCCTCGGGCTTGAGGACCCTTCTGAACTCGGAAAGGATGGCCTCAATCTGCGGCTCGGTGAAGTGCTCCATCACGCCGAAATTGAAGATGCCGTCCATGGAGGCGGGGGCGTACGGCAGCCGCAGGATGTCTCCGCAGAGGTAGGTGCGGCGCAGCCCCATCGGCTGGCGCTGGTGCAGCTGAAGCGCCGCGGCAGACAGGTCCAGGAAGTGGAATCGTGCCTGTCTCAGCGGGATCCTCTGGTCCGAGCCGCCGCTGCCGCAGCCGGCATGGAGGTAGCGCTGCCGGCTCGAATCGACGAAATGGCGGGAGAGGACCCTCGCGGCGGATCGGGAGATGATCTGGTCCCGGTAGAACTTGGCGATCCTCTCATACAGCCCTGCCCTCTTCCGGTCCTGAGCCCGGGCCCAGTAGAGATCCCAGTCCACGCTAGGGAGTTCCGTTGGATTGTGCGCGGCTGCCAAGACTCAGCCGGATCAGCGTGAAGGCCGCCTTGAAGATCTCCGACCGGGAGATCTTGGATTTGCCCTTGTGCCGGGAGTTGATGACGATGGGGATCTCCACCACGCGGAATCCCCTGCGGGTGATGTGGAAGAGAAGCTCCGTCAGGAAGGCGTACCCCTCCGAATGGACCTCGTCCAGGGCGAGCTGACGGAGCAGCGGAACCGGGTAGAGGCGGAAGCCCCCGGTGCAGTCGTAGGGGATCCTGAGCAGGGTCATCGTCAGCCAGTGGGCGGTGTGGGTGAGCCACCGGCGGTGCCATGCCCAGCCGGAAACCCCGCCCCCGGGGATGTAGCGGGAGCCGATGACCACCCGATCCGGCTCGGCCTTCTCCAGCAGCGCCGGCAGATACTCCGGGGAGTGAGAAAAATCGGCGTCCATCGTGGCCGTCCAGCGGTAGCCGTGCGCCATCGCGTAGCGGAACCCCTCCCGGTGCGCGCTGCCGATCCCAAGCTTGCCACTGCGGTGCAGGACCTGGATGGGGGCCTGCCGAGACAGCTCCTCGGCGATCCGGCCGGTGCCATCCGGGGAATTGTCGTCGATGACCAGGATCTCCAGCGGCAGCCGCTGCTCCTGGATCTCGCCGATGAGCCGCGGAAGGTTCCCCGCCTCATTGTAGGTGGGGATGATCAGCAGAACCCGTTCGCCCGCAGCGATCACCCCACCCCCTGCCTGGCCCGCGATCCC
>CAYJQV010000007.1:0-53468 GCA_964372395.1 uncultured Planctomycetia bacterium
GGTTCTCATCCCGTCCCATATTCTCTAAGCGTGCCGGGGGCGGGATTCGAACCCGCACGCCCCTTTCGGAGCAGAGGCTTTTAAGGCCTCAATGTCTACGTTCCATCACCCCGGCCGCCAAGCGCCGCAAGAAGTACGCCGAAAAGGCGCGGATCGGAATCGAACCGATGAATAACGGTTTTGCAGACCGTTGCCTTACCACTTGGCTACCGCGCCGTCACAGAGGGAAACGTGCTGATGAGTAAAACAGGTCACGAACGGGAGGTGGGCTGCCGGTGGGCGAGGATCTGCTCCACGGTGTCGAGGATGCGGCCGGCGAGGAGATCCTTTTTCATCGAGCGAAAGGCCTTCGCCCTTCCCTGGCGGTCGAGGATCGTCCCGTCCACCGGGGCGGTGCCGAAGGGGCTGTTCCCCCCCGGGGTCTGAGAGAGCTGGGTGGCCACGATGGCATCCAGGTCCTTGCTCTTCAGCTTGGCCTTCGCGTTGGAGAGCATGTTCTCCGTCTCGAGGGCAAAGCCTATGATCGCCTGGGTGGCTTTGCGCTGGCGGGCCGCCTCCGCGACGATGTCGGGGTTTTCAATGAGCTCGAGCTGCCAGAGCCGCATGGAGCCCACCGCGCCCGAACGCTTGATCTTTTTGCTGGCGGTCCGGATCGGCCGGAAATCGGCCACCGCCGCCCCCATGATCAGCGCGTCCATCTTCGGGAACAGGCGAGCCACCGCCTGCCGCAGCTCCCCGGCGGTAACCACATCCACCTGCCGGACTCCCCTGGGAGGGGTGAGCTCCGTCGGGCCGCTCACCAGCGTGACCCGATGGCCCCGCGCCTTTGCCAGGCGGGCCAGGGCGTAGCCCAGCGTTCCGGTGGAGTAGTTGGAGATGAATCGGACCGGATCGATCGGCTCCCGGGTTGGACCCGCGGTGATCAGGAGGCGAAATGCGCGCCGGCGTCGATGGTGTGCCATGCGATCCGATCCATACCGTCAAGGTACCTCATCCGCCCTTTTTCCTCAAGGCCCCAAGCCGCCTGCGGACGGCTGCCACGATGTCGGCGTTGTCGGCGATGTGCCCCATCCCGACCTCCCGGCAGGCCATCTCCCCCTCGATGGGTCCGATGAACTCGTAGCCGAGCTTCTTGAGCTGTGCCAGGTTCCGCTGCGTCACCGGGTGTGTGTACATCCGGGCGTTCATCGCCGGCACCAGGAGCACCGGCGCCTCCGTCGCAAAGAGCAGGCACATGAGCAGATCGTCGCAGATCCCGCCAGCCAGCTTCCCCAGGACGTTCAGGGTGGCGGGGCAGACCATCACCAGATCCGCCTGCGCGGAGAGGCCCGTATGCACCAGATCCCACTCCTCCGGAAGCTCGAACACGTCGGAGTAGACCCGGTTGCCCGACAGCGTCTGGAAGGTGAGGGGCGTCACGAACCGCGTCGCCTCCGGCGTCATCACCACGTGCACCTGCAGGCCCGGATCTTTACGCAGGGTGCTCACCAGATCGCAGGTCCGGTAGCAGGCGATGGAGCCGGTGACGCCGATCACCAGCTGTCTCGCCGCCGCGTGCCTCATCCCTTCGAGGGCTTCTTCAGCTTCAAGGTGATCTTCCCCTCGATCGCCTCCCGCAGGGCGATGAGGGCCGGCTTCTCCTTCGGGCCGGCCTCCACCAGCTTCGGCGAGCCCTCGCTCAGCTCCAGCGCCCGACGGGCAGCCAGGTTCACCAGCTTGTACATCGATCCCACCCGCTCCAGCAGCTTTTCCAAGGAAATCTCCTTCCGATTCTCAGCACTCATCCCGTCCCATCCCATCCTGTTTGCGTCCGGTGCCGTTCCGCCCGCACGATGGTCCGAATCGCGGCCACCGCATCCTGCAGGCGGTCATTGACCACCGCGTAGTCATACCGCTTGACCTCCCTCATCTCCCGGTGCGCCAGCCGCAGCCGCTGCCGGATTTGGCGGGAGCTCTCCGTGCCCCTGCGCCTCAGCCGCTCGCCCAGCACCTTCCATGAGGGCGGCAGCAGAAAGATCGTCGTCACGGGCAATCCGCTGCGCCGAACCGACCGGGCCCCCTGGATGTCAATCCCCAGAAAGACGTCCCTGCCCGCACGCAGGGCCCGTTCGATCGGCTTGCGCGGGGTGCCATACCAATGCCCCAGGATCCGCGCCGACTCGAGGAAACCGCCGTCCGCCCTCTCCCTGAGGAACCGCTGCGGGGAGAGGAAGCGATAGTCCCGCCCGCGGCGTTCCCCCCGACGCGGGGCACGCGTCGTGGCGGAGACGGAGCGGACGGCGTCCTTCTCCCTTCGCAGCAGCGCATGAAGCACGGTCGTCTTGCCGCTGCCCGAGGGAGCCGAGAGGACAAACAACCGGCCGCTTCTCCTCATTCGAGGAAAGGGGTTCCCCTCATTCGAGGTTGGCGGCCTGCTCCCGGATCTTCTCCACCTGCCCCTTCATCTCGACCACCCAGCGCACGAGGGAGCGGTCGCGCAGCTTGGATCCCAGGGTGTTCACCTCCCGATGGAGCTCCTGGGCCAGGAAATCGATCGTCCGGCCGGGGCTGGTCCCCTTGCCCGGGGAGGAGCGCCCCTTCAGCGCCGCGTTCAGGGCAGCCAGATGCGAGTCCATCCGATCCAGCTCCTCGCGGACATCGGCGGACTGGACCAGAGCAGCCGCTTCCGTCGTCACGGTCTTTGGATCCGGCTGCCCGCCGGGGAGGCTCCGGCTGAGGAGCCGAATCCGGGCAGCCAGCCGCCGCTCCAGATCGGCCTGAATCTGCCTGCCTTGGCGCCGGATCTTGCCGGTCAGATCCTCCAACCGCGCGGCCAGCTGCCGAAGGACCCTCTCCAGCCGCTGGCCCTCCTTCCGGCGCATCTGGACCGCCTGCCGGAGCGCGCGCTGAACGGTCGCCTCCACCCTCGGCCATTGCTCCGCACCCGCCCCTTCCCGCTCCTGCACCGTCACGACCCGCGGCAGATTCAGGAGCATCGGCAAGGTAATCTCCCCTTTCACCTTGAGTCGGTGCTGCAGCCTCCGGAGCTGTCCGGCATACGACCGGGCGAGCCCCTCGTCGAAGGCCACGGGGAGCGATTCCCCCGTCGGGCGGACCATCACCGAGACCCGGACCTGGCCCCGCTGGATCCAGCGCCCCACCGCCTGCCGCAGATTCTCCTCGAATGCCTGAAGGCCTTCCGGCAGCCGGGCCTCCACCTCCAGGAATCGGTGGTTGACGGTGCGCACCTCCACGACCGCCCGGCCGGCGCCGCCCTGGCGGCGGGGCAGCGTCGCCTCCGCCCGGCCGAACCCCGTCATGCTGGCAAGCATGTCGTGCTCGTTCGGACCCCGGCGCGAATGCGCGGGTTGAGGCGCGCAAAACCCTCCAGGTACGCCGCCCGCTCCTCCAGGAGCTGCTTGGTGAGAGATTGAATCTGGGAGGGCGTGTAATACCGGTCCAGCCGAAAGCGCTCCATCTCCACCCCGTCCACCCGGCGCGGGACCTGCGTGCCGAAGAGGGAATCCTCCTCCCACTCGATGCTCCCGCGCGCGATGCCGCGGATGATCGCCGCCATCTCCGGGATCTGCACCCGGGTGACCTTCTGCCGGACGAGGCGGGTCCCGTCGGGCTGGCGCTCGACCAGCTCGCCGACCCCGCCGGTGTTCAGGAGGTAGCAGGAGACCTTGCTGCCGTACCGCTCGAGGAACTCCAGGAACCGGTTGCCCTCCTCGGCCTCGTCTCCCACGATGAAGGGGTTGGTTCCCACGACCCGGACCGATTCCCCCGTCCGCCGCGGGTCTCCGCCGGAGGATTCGACCGATTCCCCCAGCATGAACGCAGCGGCCGCCTGCTCGAGGGTGAGCTTGGAGGCAATGGGGACCACCGTGTTGCGCCGGGTGATGAAGGCGATCACCATGCCGTCCACCTCGGACAACGGCGGCAGGTTCGGCTCGGCCGCCTTCAAGGCCCCGAAGTCGTTCCACTGCACCACCCCCCGGCCGTTGGAGGTCAATGTCTCGTCGTTGAAATCGACCTCTCCCCGGTGGTCCACCAGCACGTTTTCCAGCACGGCATCCGGCTGGGTCGCCACCCGGTAGAGGAGCGGCTGGGTCTCGGGGTCCAGGCCCTCTGTTTTCAGGTAGAAGCCCCGCTCCGTGCCCAGCGCCGAGCCGTCGGGCCGCATGAAGACGACGTCGTCCTGCACGACCCCGATTCCCTCGCCCTCCCCGTCCAGCCCGTGCCCATGGCAGGTGTGGGTGGTCTTGCCGGTCGCCGTCAGGCCGAAGAGGAGCATGGAGATCCGGCGCAGCTTCCCGGTCCGGGCATCGCGCGCCGTGATGAGCTTCGCCCCGGCGTGCACCCCGAGCATCCCCATCTTCTTGACGTTCCACATCGCCATCCGGAGATGCCCCTTCTTGGACTCTCCCAGATAGTCGGAGCCCAGGACGAGGGTGACGTTCTCCTCCGGGAAGACCAGGATCTGCCGCGCCTGCTCCGGCCATTCCGGGATGTACAGGAGGTGCTGGAAAGGGCCGCTGGCCTTTCCGCCGCCGGCGGGAAAGAGCAGGCAGCTCCACATGTAGGCGATCCGGACCATCTCCGGCCGGGCGATTGACACCGTTGTCCGGCAGGTCGGCGTGAAATGGGGATTCTCCCCCATCCTTCTCTCCACGCAGAGCAGCGGGGCCTTCTGGATGTACCGCCGCACCGCCTCGAGCGTCTGCGGCAGCTTTCTCAGGATCTCCTCCTTCCGGGGAGAGAGCGGCCCGGTCTGAACCTCTGGCGGCCCCACCACCACCGTCGCTCCAGCGGAGCGGTTCTTCACCATCGTGTGGAAGGCGTAGTTGCCGAACTGAGTCCGGGTGCCGCAGCGTTCCCCCTCCCGGCGCAGCTCCTGGTCGCTCAGGCGGCGGACGTTCGGCTGGCGATAGAGCGCCTCAATCGCCGGCAGGATGGAGGGGGTGGAACTCACGCCCATTGTCGGACGCTAGCGTCTTTGACGGCGACCTTCTTGGTGGGATAGATGTCCAGGATGATCTCGCTCGGCTGAAACCAGAGCTTGATCTCCCGTTCCGCCTCCTTCTCGTCGCTCGAGGCGTGGATGACGTTCTCGTACAGGCCGCTGGAGCGGATCCGCCCGAACGATCCGCGGATCGATGTGGGGGAGGCCTCCTCGGGGTTGGTTTCGCCGGCCAGCTCCCGGACCTTCGCGATCGCCTGATCCCCCCAGTACACCAGCGCCATCACCTTGCGACGGTCGTGCAGCTCCCCCTGCAGATAGCGGATGAGCTCCGGATAGAACCGCTTCTCCTTCAGATGCTGATAATGCGCCTGCGCCAGCTCCTTCGAGACCCGCGTGACCTTTGCCGCGACGATCTCCAGCTTGGTCTCCGACAACCGGGTCAGGATGTTGCCCGTCAGCGACCGAACCAATCCATCCGGCTTGATGAGGACCAGCGTCTGCTGAATCATGGAAAACCACTATTCTATATCCCCGCACCCCGTTCCACGACAGAAATCTGGTCAGCTCAGCCGGCTCAGGATCCGGTCGAGCTCCTTGAGCGAGTAATAGGCGATCCGGATCCAGCCCCGCGACTTCCCGTGCAGGATATGCACCCTCGTCCCCAGCGACCGCTGCAGCTTCTCTTCCGCAGCCACCAGATGCGGGTCCCGGCTGCGCCCCCCGGCCCGGCGCTTGCCCGGCTCCGTCATCTCCTGCACGATCCGCTCCACCTGCCGGACCGAGAGCCCGCCCGCCACCGCCCGCCTGGCCACCGCCGTCTGAGACCGCTCCGAGCCCAGCCCCAAAATCGCCCGCCCATGCCCCAGACTCAGCCGGCCCTGCGCCACCTCCTGCTGAACCTCGCCGGGCAGCCGGAGCAGCCGAACCGTGTTCGCCACCGTGGCACGATCCTTTCCCACCGCAGAGGCGATCTCCTCCTGGCTCATCTCAAACTCCCCGCCCAGCCGCTCGAACGCCCGCGCCTGCTCGATCGGGTTGAGCTCCTCCCTCTGAAGATTCTCCACCAGGGCCAGCCCCAGCGCTCCCCGGTCATCCGCCTGCCGCACAACCACTGGAGCTTCGGTCTCCCCTAACAACTTCAATGCACGGAGTCTCCTTTCTCCGGCAATTAGCTCATATTCTGGTCCAACTACTCCACCTGTCGACGATTTCCTGACCAAAAGTGGGTAAATTAAACCACTATCCCGTATGGAGTCAGCTAACTCACGTATCTTGGACTCATCCAGGTCCTTCCTGGGCTGGAATCGGTTCCCCGCGATCGACTCCAGTGGAACCTTGCTGATTTCCGCCTGGGACAGCGGGGATCCCTCCGGGATCAGCGCCCGTATTCCCTTGCCCAACCCACGCATTTCCGGCATAGAGATTCTCCTTTCGAATCTTCTGGGCCAGCGCCTGGTAGGCCTGCGCCCCTGATGAGTTTGGGTCGTACAGGCAAATCGGCATCCCCCGGCTCGGCGACTCGCTCAACCGTACCGACCGGGGCACGACCGTCTCGTACACCTTGCTTCCGAAGAACCTTCTGACCTCGGCGATCACGTCACTGGTAAGGCGCGTCCGAAAATCGGCCATGGTCAGCAGAACCCCCTCGATGGCGAGTGCCTGATTGAGGCCACCCTGGACCATCCGGATTGTCTCCAGAAGCTGGCTCAGCCCCTCCAGGGCGTAATACTCGCACTGCAGCGGGATCAGAACAGAATCGGCAGCGGCCAGGGCATTGACCGTCAGAAGCCCCAGCGAGGGAGGGCTGTCGACGAAGATGAGCTCGTAGGAGGATCGCGCCGTGGCCAGGAGCTCGCGCAGGCGGGACTCTCGCCTCTCCAGAGCTACCAGCTCCACCTCCGCACCGCTCAAGCCGACGTGCGAGGGGGCGAGGAAAAGGTTGGGGATCTGAGTGGCCAGGATGATCGGTTCCAGCGGACTCTCCCCGACGAGGGCATCGTACACCGACTGCTTCACCGATCGCTTGTCGATCCCCAGACCGCCCGTGGCATTGGCCTGCGGGTCCAGGTCCACCAGAAGAACGCGCACACCCTCCAGCGCAAGCGCGCCGGAAAGGTTCACCGCAGAGGTGGTCTTACCCACCCCTCCCTTTTGGTTACAGACGGCGATGACCTTGGCCATACCGGTGTTCCACGTGGAACAGGCCCGTCCGCGGCTTCAGCCGCGTCGCTTCCCCAGACGCAGGATCAGGAGCTGCTGCGCCACCATGAAAAGCGAGTTGGCGACCCAGTATAGCATGAAACCAGACGGCAGATGGTAGAAGAAGACGAGCAGGAACAGGGGGAAGAACTTGAAGATCTGCTGCTGAATCTTCTGCTCCTCGGTCATCTCAATCGGCTTGCGCTGCATGAGCTGCTGCTGATAGAACATCGCCACGGTGGCCAGCACCGGGAGGATGTTGAAGCTCTGCCCGATGAGCGGCAGCGCCGCCGGAAATCGGATGAGCGCGTCGGGCGCAGAGAGGTCGTTCACCCATAGGAATCCGGCCCCCCGCAGCTCCGGGGCTCGGTTGAGCACCTGGTACAGCGCGATGTAAACCGGCATCGTGAAGAGGACCGGCAGGCAGCCCAGGCATCCCGATGCCGGGTTGATCCCGTGTTTCCGGTAGAGCTGCATCAGCTCCTGATTCATCTTCGCCGGGTTGTTCGCATGCTCCTTGCGGATCCTCTGCTCCTGGGGCCGCACGGCGGTCATCTTCTCCATGGTTTTGGTGCTCATCCGCATCCCGTACCAGGTGATCGGCGAGAAGGGAACCCAGACCGCGAAGCTCAGGAAGCAGATTGCCAGCCCGTAGTTGTGCAGCCATCCGTAGCTCCAGTTCAGGAATTGAGTCAGCAGGAGGGTGATCCCGGAAAAGGCCCCGAACGAGAGGGCCTGTTCCATTCCCGCCTCACGCAGGGAGTTCATGTCCAGCGGCCCAACGTAAAGCTCGAACTGCCACTTCCGGCTGGCCCCGGGAGTGATCTCCCCGGAGAGCTCAACCCAGCCAACCTCTCCCTGACCAGGAAGATGTTCCACGTGGAACACCCCGGAGTCACTCAGCGCCTTGACCACAAGGGTGTGCGATTTCCCCTGGGCCGCCAGCAAGTTTGGTATCGCGTCGAAACGCCTCACCCCGCCCGGCCTCAGCCTCAGATCAACCTCCTTCTCTCCCTCCCACGCCAGGCCCCTGACGAATTGCTGTTCCTGCGGCGAGGCCGCGCGCAGCGCCCGGTAAAGAACGAAGAGCCCCGAGAGTCTCTGGGCGTTGCCTGAGCGGTTCCTGACCTCGAGCGAGCATTCCCATAGCCGGTCGGGCAGGCGGCTGGATGGGGCGATGCGGCGTACCCACTGGAGCGAGCCCTCAGCCGATGCCGACTCGCTGACCAACGCCCCATCCCTCTGCAGGGTCGAGAAAGGGCCCAGCCCGTCATCCGGAGCCCGAATCTCCAGCCAGCCGGGTTGCGCCTCCTGGAGAAGAACCTCGCCGCCGTACGATAGGTCCCGGACACCCCCGTTGGTGCGTCCGATGGCCAGACGTGCCTGCCCCAGCTGGAAATCAAGAACCCCCTCCCCAGATTTCAAGAGGAGCTCAGCTGAATCCGGCCTGACTGGCGTTGGAGCAGCAGGTCGTTCGCCAAGAGAAGAAGTGCCCTCTCTGAGGCCGGGTGGCCCCCCTCTCGGGGCAGGGGGTACCGGCGCAGGAAGCAGAACAGACCAGAGGGCCATGATGAGCAGTATCAGCGAGAAGGCAGCGATAAACCTCTGCTCAGAGTTCATCGCTCCGGCTGGCGCCCCCGCGATCGCTCCGGGACCGGATCCAGTCCCCCCCGATGCCCCGGGTGGCATCGGAGGATCCTCTGCATAGTCAAGGCGAGTCCCCTCATCATCCCGTGCTTCGAAAAAGCGGCCTCGGCATACTCCGAGCAGGTTGGCCAGAAGCGGCACATACCGTAATTCAACATTCCCGATCCCTTAACTGCACGGTAAACGGCGATCGCCGCTAACGCCACCCGACTCCCCCAGGGATTGCCTGACGACACAGCTCGAGAAATCTCCTCTCCGCCTCCTGATAGGTGAGCCCCGCGGGGCATCTTGAGACGACCGCCAGCCAATCGTACCCGGCCGCGGTCTCGCCGGGATTGCGCCGGAACGCCTCCCGAAGCCAGCGCTTGATCCGATTCCGGCCCACGGCGCCCGATGCCGCGCCCCGCCGAACGGTACAGCCGAACCGGGCGGTCGCGCCTCCGTTCGCCAAAACCTTCAGCATCAGCCAGTCCGCCCGGTAGCCCTGCCCCTGCCGCAGGATTCGCTGGAAAACGATTCTTCCGGAGAGCCGTTGAGACCGTCGCAGCTGCTGAGGGGATGGGGGTCGTCTTAAGGGACCAATCGGTGGCGTCCCTTTTGGCGCCGGCGCCGAAGGACCTTGCGTCCCCCCCGCCGGGCCATCCGCCGACGAAAGCCGTGCCGACGCCTGCGCTTGAGCAAGGAAATCGGACGGAGGTGCTTCTTCACGCGCGCATTGTATCAGCCGCCGCGCGGGCTTGTCAAACCACGCGGCTTGTCAAACCACGCGGGCTTGTGCTAGACTCTCTGCGTCCTTGAGCTTCCTTCCGAATGGACCGATTAAACCTGAACCTCTGGAATCAAGCCCTCAGTCACATTCAGGGGCAGCTCCCCACTCAAGCCTATGAGACGTGGTTTCAGCCCACCCGGGCCGTCGAGTCCACCACCGGCTCGCTCGTGGTGGAGGTCCCCAACCCCTTCTTCCGCGACTGGCTGACCACCCACTACACCGACCTCATCCACGAGACCCTGCAGCACCTGGCCCGCACCAAGGTGGAGGTCCAGTACACCCTGCCGCAGCAGGCGCCCGAGGAGCCGCCTGCGCTCGCGGCCGCTTCCGCATCCCCTGCTCCTGCACCCGCAGCCCCTGCCTGGCCCGCACCGGTCCCTGAGCCGGTTCTGAACTTCCGCTACACCTTTGAGCAGTTCGTCATCGGCCCTTCCAATCGGTTCGCCCATGCGGCCTCGGTGGCGGTGAGTGAAACCCCCGCCAAGGTGTACAACCCCCTCTTCATCCACGGGGGCGTCGGTCTGGGAAAGACGCACCTCATGCAGGCGATCGGGCACCGGATCCGGGAGCGTTTCCCCCAGGCCCGCGGCATCTACCTCTCCAGCGAGCGGTTCACCAATCAGCTCATCTCCGCGATCCAAAACCGCTCGATGGCCGCCTTCCGCGAGCGGTTCCGCTCGGCCGACATCCTCCTGGTGGACGACATCCAATTCATCGCAGGAAAAGAGGCCACGCAGGAGGGGTTCTTCCACACCTTCAACGCCCTCTATGACTCCCACAAGCAGATCGTGATCTCCAGCGACCGTCCCCCCAAGGAGCTTCACGGGGTGGAGGAGCGGCTCGTCTCCCGGTTCGAATGGGGACTGGTCGTGGACATCCAGCCGCCGGACCTGGAAACGCGGGTGGCCATCCTGAGGAAGAAAGCGGAGGCGCAGGCAACTCCCGTTCCCGATGAGGTCACCCTCTTTATTGCGGAGCGCGTCAGCTCCAACATCCGCGAGCTGGAAGGGGCGCTTAACCGGGTTATTGCCTACGGCGTATTGACCGGCCGGCAGATGTCTCTCTCCATGGCACAGGAGGTTTTAAAGGGCTTGGTGGCGGAGGTCGCCAGGAATGTGACGGTGGAACGGATCCAGCGTTTCGTTGCCGGCTATTTCAACATCACCCTGGCAGAGCTAAAGGGTAAGCGGCGGACAAAGGCCCTTTCGTTGCCGCGCCAGCTGGCCATGGCGATGGCCCGCGAGCTGACGGATGCCTCTTTGCCCTCCATTGGGGAGGCGTTCGGTGGAAGGGATCATGCAACCGTTGTATACGCCTGTCAAAAGATCGCGCGGGTTCGGTCACAACCGGGCAAGCTGAAGGAGCTCTTTGAGTCGTTGCAGGCGGCATTCCTGCGGGAGGGATAGCCTGTGGAGAAAGCTGTTGGTTACTCTGTTGAGGGGTCGTTATGTTGATGGGTGGGTGGTTTTCAACAATTTCCAAACAATTCCTGTTGAATCTTATCTCTATTGTTGTATTATAGTTATAGCGTTTTTCGTGGACTTGACAGCCCTTACTGTTGTTATTGATTCTCCATAAACTAAAGTAAAGGTAGGGCCATGAAAGCTCGCATTTCCAGGGAGAATCTCTTCAAGGCAGTTCAGAGGGTTTACCCTGTTGTTCCTTCCAAGAGCACGTTGCCGATCCTGTCCCACCTCCTCTTGGAGGCCAAGAAGGAGAGCCTGCAGGTCACCGGTACCGATCTGGAGCTGGGCATCACAACCGCGGTTTCAGCAGAGGTCGCGGAAGAGGGATCCATCGCTGTTCCGGCGAAACGGTTCCACGATCTGGTCAAGGAGCTGCCTGAGGAATCGCTGCAGATGACCTGCAGGAAGAATCAGCAGATCGGAATCGAATGCGCCCGCGGGGTGTTCAAGATCGTCGGCCTTCCAAAGGAAGAGTTTCCCCGCCTCCCCAGCACGGCAAGCCAGGATACCCTGACGATCGATCAGGGGGTCCTCCAGGCAATGCTGGCACTGACCCTCTTCTCCGTTTCCCATGACGAATCCCGCTACATGCTGACCGGAGTCCTCTTCGCCACACAGAATGGCTGGCTTCGGCTTGTCTCCACGGATGGACGCCGGATGGCGATGGTGGAGCGAGAGGCGAGGGCAAGCGGGGTCAAGGATCAGCAGCTCATCGTCCCGCAAAAAACATTGCAGGAGCTGCTGCGCCTCCTGGGGGAGGGGCCCACCGTGAAGATCTCGCTCAAGGAGACACAGATCACCTTTGACCTGGGAAACACACTCGTCATCAGCCGGTTGATCGAGGGCAAGTTCCCGAACTACGAGCAGGTGATCCCGGCGGAAAGCCCCAATAAGATGTCGGTGAACCGGGAGGACTTTCTGGTCGCAGCTCGAAGGATCTCCCTCTGGTCGACCCAGGATTCGCCGTCCGTGCGACTGGATCTTAAACCGGACCAGCTAGTGGTCTCCAAGCAAAGCCCGGAAGTCGGGGAGGCGCATGAGGACGTTCGAGTCAGCTACGCAGGACCGGAGTTTTCCATTGGATTCAACCCCGCCTATCTCATCGACGTGTTGAAGGCCCTCCCCGACGGGAGCGTGGAGATGGAGCTGCCCGGACCGGACCGGCCGGGCGTCATCCGGACAAAGGACCACTACCTGTACATCGTCCTGCCGATGCAGTTAAGCCAGTAGAGATGCCGCGCCGCAAGGATGCAAGCCCCTTGTCCAGCGTGGTGACAGCCGTCCTGCAGAATCTCCAATCCCGGAAGAAACCGATGGAGGAGCTGCGTCTGCTCTGGGGCCGCCTCGCCGGCAGAGAAGCAGCCCGGCACAGTTGGCCGCGCCGGTTCGCGCAAGGTCGCCTGATTGTGGAGGTGGAGAACTCCGGCTGGATGCATGAGCTGGGAGCTCGCAGGCAGGAGCTCCTGGAGGACTTGACCGAGTGGATGGGCGCTCGGAAAGTCCGGGAGCTTCAGTTTCGGATAGGAGAGCGGCGGGATGCCTAAGGGGAAATCCGGGGCTGCGCCATCCAAGGGGCACGCGTACGACGCCACAACCATCCAGGTTCTGGAGGGGACGGAGGCGGTCCGCCGGCGTCCGGCCATGTACATCGGGGACACCAGCGTGCGCGGATTCCACCACCTCGTGTACGAGGTGGTGGACAACTCCGTGGACGAGGCGATGGCTGGCTTCTGCAGTGAAGTCGAGGTCGTGGTCCATGAGGACAACTCGGTGATGGTCACCGACAACGGCCGCGGGATCCCGGTGGACATCCACAAGACGCAGAAGAAGCCGGCGGTGGAGGTGGCCCTGACCACCCTGCATGCCGGCGGGAAGTTCGATCACCGCACGTATAAGGTCTCGGGAGGACTGCACGGCGTAGGGGTGAGCGTGGTCAACGCCCTTTCCGAGTGGATGGAGGTGGAGGTCCGCCGGGACGGGAAGGTGCATCACCAGCGGTACGAGCGGGGGAAGACCAAGACGAAGCTCACCGTGATCGGCAAGGCGACCGGGACCGGGACCAAGGTGACCTTCAAGCCGGATCGGGAGATCTTCGGAGGCAAGCTGGAATTCTCCAACGAGACCCTCTCCAACCGGCTCCGGGAGCTGGCCTTCCTGAACAAGGGCCTGAAGATCACCCTGGCCGACGAGCGGACCGACAAGAGCCAGCTCTTTCAGTACACCGGAGGGCTCGTTTCATTCGTCGAGTACCTGAACCGCGGCAAGGCGCCCCTCCACAAGCAGGCCGTCAGCTTCTCGAAGGAGAAGGACGAGGTGCTGGTGGACGTGGCCCTGCAGTACAACGACGGCTACGCGGAGAACATCTTCTCCTTTGCCAACAACATCAACACCGTCGAGGGAGGAACCCATTTAAGCGGCTTCAAGTCGGCGCTCACCCGCGTCATCAACAACTATTGCCGCGCGAAGGGGACGCTCAAGGAGGGGGAGGAAGCTCTCGCCGGAGAGGATGTGCGCGAGGGGCTGACGGCGGTCTTGAGCGTCCGGGTGCCCAACCCGCAGTTCGAGGGTCAGACAAAGACCAAGCTGGGCAACTCGGAGGTGGAGGGGCTCACCGCCAGCGTGGTCAATGACGGGCTGGCGGCCTTTTTTGAAGAGAATCCCTCGGTGGGCAACAAGATCGCGGAGAAGGCCATCGTGGCCTCGCGGGCGAGGGAAGCGGCACGCAAGGCGCGGGAGCTCACCCGGCGCAAAGGCCTGCTGGAGATGGATACCCTGCCGGGGAAGCTGGCGGATTGCTCGGAGCGGGATCCGGATCTCTGCGAGATTTACATCGTGGAAGGCGACAGCGCCGGCGGCTCGGCACGACAGGGGCGGGATCGGCGCTTCCAGGCAATCCTGCCGATCAAGGGCAAGATCATCAATGTGGAGAAGGCCCGGTTGGAGAAGGTGCTGACCAATGAGGAGGTCCGCACGATCATCACGGCGCTGGGCACCGGTGTGGGGGAGGAGTTCTCCGCGGAGAAGCTCCGCTACCACAAGGTCATCTTCATGTGCGATGCCGACAGCGTCACGGGTGATACTCCGGTGCTCGTCCACGATACGCGCAATGGGCAGACCAAGCTTCGGCTCATCGAGGAGCTGCACCGCGAGGTGCCGGAAGATGGCCCCATGCCATTCCAGGCGCTGGCCTTCGATCCCATGACGGGACGCACGGAGCTGCGCCCCATCGCCCGCGTCCTGCGCAAGCGGCGCAGGGGGGCCCTCTACGAGATCGCCACCCGTTGCGGGTACCGCGTGCGCACTACCGGGGATCACGGTCTCTACAAGCGGACGCCGGATGGCTCCGTGGTACCGTTTGAGGCACGCCGCCTGCGCGCAGGCGATTCGGTCGTCTTTGCGGGGCGCCTGCCCAGGGGCGAGGGGGTCCCCGTGGTAGATCTGCGGCCCGTCCTGCGGGCAAAGAGCTCCGGGACAGACCCGGTGCTTGCAGGCCAACGGGTGCCCTCGGAGGCGAGGATGGAGCTTCCGGGGGAGATGTGGAGAGGGCTGCAGGATCTTCGCGAAGCGGCGGGGATTTCGCGTTACTCCCTCGCAGCCGAGGTTGGGGTCTACAGGACCGTTCCGCTGCAGGATTGGAGCGGAGAATGCCCGGCGGACGCCCAATACGGCCGGGATCGGCGGGGGCCAAAGCTTCCCGCCCTGGTCAGGGTGGATCCCGCGGTGGCATACCTGCTGGGCTGGTTTCTGGGTGACGGCTGTTTCTCGGCACAGCCGGGTAGCCCCAACCGCTTCACGTTCAGCGTCGGGCTTCCCAAGCGCCGGGCGTATCTGGCACGGCTCAGGGAAAGCGCCCGAGCCGTCGGCGCGCGGTTCGTGCTGGATGAAGGGGAGGATTGCCTCCAGCTTCACCTCCACAGCTTTCTGTTTCGAACGTTGCTGGACGCGCTTGGCCTTTTGGGCAAGCGGGCGCATGAGGAGTTCGTCCCGGATATTTTCTTCAATGCTTCCAGGCCGGTTCAGGAGGCGTTGCTGGAGGGGCTTCTCCACAGCGACGGATTTCTCGTCGCCAGCGGACGGACGTCGCGGGTGGGACACCGCACGGTCTCCCGCGCGCTCGCGCTGGGGATCGCGACCCTGTACCGGCAGATGGACCTTTTCCCAAACATCGTGCAGCAGAAGCCCAAGTCGCACGTGCGTCGCAACGGGATCCGTGTGACGGGGCGCCGCGCCCGGTTCGATGTGACGGTGACGAGCCGGAAGGAGCTGGCTCTCGCCGAGCCGATTTGGAAGGGTCATTGGAACGCAGAGCGGATGGTGCGCTGGTTGGCTGCCCACCCCAGGAATTACCCGGCGCCGGGTAAGCCGATCCAGACGATCCAGGGCGACCTCGTGGCCATCCCCGTCACCTCGGTCCGGAAACTGAGTCCATCCGAAAGCGCCTGCGAGGATTGGGTCTACGATCTGGAGGTTCCCGGCCCTCAAAACTTCGTGGGTGGCGGGATCGGCTTTGCCCTGAAGAACACGGACGGTAGCCACATCCGGACGCTGCTGCTCACCCTCTTTTACCGTCAGCTGCAGGAGCTGGTCAAGCAGGGGCACGTCTACATTGCCCAGCCGCCTCTCTATAAGGTAAAGCGAGGCAAGCGGGAGGAATATGTCTACGGCGAGGGGGCCCTGAACGAGATGTTGTTCGATCTAGGCCTGGAGGGGGTTACCCTGGTCAATGTCAGACAGAAGCGGGAGTACACAGAGGCACAGGCCAAGGAGATCCTCCGAATGGTGGCGGAGGTGGAGAGAATCGCCCACACGCTTGAGAAGAAGGGAGTAAGGTTCAAGGAATACCTTGGGCTTTGGAATCCAAAAACCCAGAAATACCCAATTTTCAGGGTTAAAGTGGAGGAACAAACCCATTTTGTCTACTCTGAAGAGGAACTTGGGAAGCTGACGAGGGGAGAGAAGGAGGTCGATGTTTTGGAAATCTTTCAGGCGCGGGAGCTGGATGAGCTGGCTGCGAAGCTGGGGAAGCTCGGGGTGGAGCTGAAGGATTTCGAGAAGCAGGAAGAGGTAGGGGAGAGGTCCCGTAGGAAGCCGGCGGGAGAGAAAGGGGAGAGGGAACCCGCCGCGCCGGTTCTGTTCAAGCTCATGAATGAGAAGGAGGAGGGGCAGGCTCGCTCGGTCAGCGAACTCTTGCAGATGGTCCGTTCGCAGGCCCGGCGGGGAATGCACATCCAGCGCTACAAGGGACTGGGAGAGATGAACCCCACCCAATTGTGGGAGACGACCATGGATCCGGAGCGGCGGACGCTCCAGCAGGTGACCCTGGAGGACGCGGTGGAGGCGGAGACCATGTTCACCACCCTCATGGGGGATGAGGTGGAGGCGCGGCGGCTCTTCATTGAGGAGCACGCCCCCGAGGTTCGGTTCCTGGACGTTTAAGCCATGTACGCACGCAACGAAAAGGTAGTCCCGATCGCGATCGAGCAGGAGATGAAGGATTCGTACATCTCCTATGCGATGTCGGTGATTGTGGGCCGCGCGCTGCCGGATGCGCGGGATGGGCTCAAGCCGGTCCAGCGGCGGATCCTCTACACGATGCGGGAGCTGAATCTGGATCCGGGCAAACCGTACAAGAAGGCAGCCCGCGTCGTGGGCGATTGCCTCGGGAAGTACCACCCGCACGGCGACATGGCGGTGTACGACGCGCTGGTGCGGATGGCGCAGGATTTTTCCGTGCGCTACCCGCTTGTCGACGGCCAGGGGAATTTTGGCTGCTTCACCGGAGATACGAAACTGAAATTGCTGGATGGCCGCGAGCTTTCGTTCGACGAGTTGGCTCCAGAGTTTGGGCCAGACAAGCCGTTTCATGTTTATTCGGTTGACAAAAAGGGGCGGATCACCGTCGGCGTGGCCAGCAACCCGAGGGTCACCCGCCGGGGGGCAGAGTTGCTCGAATTAACGCTGGACTCAGGGAAGAGCATCCGGTGCACTCCCGATCACCAGTTCATGCTGCGAGATGGTTCGTATAAACAAGCCAGGGAGCTGAGCGATCAAGATGCTTTGATGCCGGGATACTTTAAGACCGCCCCAATCAACGAGGAGCTGAACGAATATCTGGCGATACAGCAACCCTCCACGGGTCAGTACGAATTCGTCCACCGGGTGGTGGATCGATGGATGGAGGAAAACGGCTTGGCGCGGCGAATCCGGGGTCCGTTTGTGCGGCACCACAAGAACTTCAACCGCTTCGACAACCGTCCAGGAAACCTGGTCCGGATGCGGTTCTTGGAGCATCTGCACGTCCATACCGAGCAGATCGGGGAGCTTTGGACTCAGGGAGCATTCCGCGCGGTTCAGCGGGAAGGGGTACGGCGTTACTACCTGCGGAACCCCAGGGTGCTGGAAGAGCGCCGCCGTCGGTTCATCCTTCAAAATCGGTCCGAGGAGTTTCGGGAGGTGAATGGCCAAAGAGTGGCAAAGCGACTGCGGGTCCGGTACGCGGAGAATCCCGAGTTAGGGCGGGAGATCAGCCGGCGCATGCGTTTGCTCTGGGAGGACCCGATCTACCAGGCCAAGATGAGCGCGGCTTTGAGCGGGATCGAGAAACGCCCATTGACGCCGGAGCAAATGGAACGAGTCCGGGAAATCATTTCCGAGAAAAGCCGGCGCATGTGGAATTCGCAGAAACGAGAAGAAATCGTCCAGGCGATCCGGCTGGCCCTTACCAAACCGGGGATCCGCCGGAGGCTCTCGCAGACGGCCAAGCGGCTCTGGGCGGATCCGGAATACAGAGCGGAGTATGGCCCAACCCATTTCTCTCGCGGCGCCGGTCTCTTAAGCCGCCTTCCGAGGACGGAAATCACCCCGGAGATCTACGACGAACAGCGACGGGGCAGCTGGGCTCCGCGGGCGAAGAATCTGAACAGGCATTTTGAGAGTTTCGAGGAAATGCTCGAGCAGGCGGCGACTTATAACCACCGCGTGGTTTCAAAACGACGTCTGCACGAGCGCGCCGATGTCTGGGATGTCACGGTGGCTGAGCATCACAACTTTTTGCTCGCTGCCGGCGTCTTTGTCCACAACTCGATCGATGGGGACCCCCCTGCTGCGCAGAGATATACCGAGGCGCGCCTGGCGCCGATTGCCGAGACGATACTGACCGACATCGACAAGGAAACCGTGGATCTCGTCCCGAACTTCGATGAATCGCTGATGGAGCCCCGGGTTCTTCCCGCGATGCTGCCGAACCTGCTCCTGAACGGGGCCAGCGGGATCGCCGTGGGAATGGCCACCAACATCCCGCCGCACAACCTGGGCGAGCTGGTGGACGGGATCATCGCCGTCATCGAGGAGCCGGAGATCGATGTGAAGGCCCTGATGAAGCGGCTGCCGGGCCCGGACTTTCCCACGGGGGGGCTGATCTCCGGCAGGCAGGGGGTCCTCGATGCCTACACCACCGGCCGCGGTCTCATCCGGGTTCGCGCCAAGGCGCACATTGAATCCGGCAAGGGGGGCAAGGAATCGATCGTGATCTCGGAGATCCCTTACCAGGTGAACAAGGCGACCCTCCTGGAGTCAATCGCCGGGCTGGTGAGGGAGAAGAAGCTCGAGGGGATCGCCGACCTCAGGGACGAGTCGGACAAGGAGGGGCTCCGGATCGTCGTGGACCTGAAGCGGGATGCCAACGGGCAGGTGGTGCTCAATCAGCTCTTCAGGCGCACCCAGCTGGAGACCACCTTCGGGGCGATCCTCCTGGCCCTGGTGGAGAATCGGCCAAGGGTCTGCACCTTGAAGACGCTCCTCCAGGTGTACATCGCCCACCGCAGGGAGGTGGTCACCCGCCGGACAAGGTTCGAGCTCAAGCGGGCACAGGAACGGGCGCACATCCTTGAGGGGCTGAAGGTTGCCATCGCGCACCTGGATGCCGTCATCAAGCTCATCCGCAAGTCGAAGAGCGAGGAGGAGGCGAAGGGGGCCCTCATCAAGGAATACGACTTGAGCGCGGTCCAGGCGCAGGCGATCCTGGAGATGCAGCTCAGGCGCTTGACGGCCCTGGAGCGCTCCAAGATCGAGCAGGAGTACCTCGAGCTGATCAAGCGGATCGGCGAGCTGGAGGCGATCCTGGCCTCGGAGGCGAAGGTGTTGGGCCTCATGAAGGAGGAGCTGCGGGACATCGCCAAGCGTTTTGCGGATGACCGCCGGACCGAGATCGTGGCGGCGGAGGCGAAGGAGATGGAGATCGAGGACCTCATCGCCGAGGAGGATGTGGTGATCACGATCTCCCACTCCGGCTACATCAAGCGCCTGCCGGTCTCGGGCTACCGCCGGCAGGGCCGCGGAGGCAAGGGGGTGACCGGGGCGGATCTGAAGGAAGAGGATTTCATCGAGCACCTCTTCGTCGCCTCGACGCACGACTACCTGCTCTGCTTCACCGACCACGGGAAGGTCCACTGGCTGAAGGTGTACGACGTCCCCCAGGCGAGCCGCCAGGCGAAGGGGAAGGCGATCGTGAATCTCATCGAGATCCCCTCCGGAGAGAGGCCTGCGGCCTTCGTGCCGGTCCGGGAGTTCAAGGAGGACCTCTTCCTCATCATGGCAACCGCCAACGGCCTCATCAAGAAGACAGCCCTTTCCGCCTACGGCCATCCCCGGCGTGGCGGGATCGTCGGGATGGGCCTGGAGAGCGGGGACCGGCTGATCCGGGTGGTCCTCAGCGACGGCCACCAGGAGCTCCTGCTGGCTACCTCTCAGGGCAAGGCGATCCGATTCCCCGAGACTCAGGTGCGGGACATGGGTCGCGGGGCCAAGGGGGTCAAGGCGATGACGCTCGGCAAGAAGGACCGGGTGGTGGGGATGACCTTCTGCCGGAAGGGAGACACCATGCTCACCGTGACCTCCCAGGGCTTCGGCAAGCGGACCCCCGTCGAGCAGTACCGGAAGCAGTCGCGAGGGGGCAAGGGGATCATCAACCTGAGGGTGACCAAGAAGAACGGAGAGGCCCTGACCCTGTTGACCGTTTCCGACAAGGACGAGATCATGCTGATCACCCAGCACGGCCAGCTCATCCGCTGCCCGGTGAAGCAGATCCGGACCACCGGGAGGGCCGCCCAGGGGGTGCGCCTCATGCGCCTGGAGGCGAAGGATACCCTCGCCGCCGTCGCCACCGTCGTTCCGGAGGAGAACGGCTCCTCGGAGGAATCCGCCTCCCGGGCCTCTCCAAAAGAGTAGCTGCAACATCCCGCTCCGCGGTGCTATCCTTGAACCAGCCTTCGTCCCCGTCGTCTAGCCCGGTCTAGGACACGGGCCTTTCGAGCCCTTGACGCGGGTTCAAATCCCGCCGGGGACGCGTCCTCATTTCCCGAGATTCCCGCTGAGGCTGCGCGTCGTCTCCGCGTACTCTTTCGACACCTTGATACCTCCGGTCAAGATCGGGTAGGCTTGTAAAGGAGACTGCGCCTGGCCGCCGGGCGGTTGCGCGGCTTTTGCGTATTTGATAAGAGAGTAAAATAGATGCGAGGCAGGGAGGGATTCATCATGCGATTGCATCGTCGTTCACCTTCTGGCTTCACGCTGGTGGAGGTCATGATCGTGGTCGCGATCATCGCCATGCTGGCGGCGATCGCGATCCCCAATCTCCTCCGGGCGCGGCATAACGCGAACGAGGTGGCCGCGATCAAAGGGCTGCGGACCCTTTCCACGGCGCTGGAGTCGTACCGGGCAGCCCAAACCCCGCCGGACTATCCCCTCGGTCTGGAGTACCTTTCCAACGCTGTGCCGCCCTACGTGCCGGCCAGCATGACCTGGGGGGGAGCGCGGCAGGGGTACCGGTACCTGTACCTGCGGGAGAGCAACAACCGGTACACCATCCGGGCAAATCCGGAGACCTGGAGGACAACCGGCAGCCGCGGTTTCCACGTGGATGAAACCGGCGTGATCCGGGCCAGCACGCGCGGCGAGGGCACCCGCTGGAGCCCGGAGGTCGAGTAGGGCCCTTAAGCCCGGCGCCTTCAACCCCCACGGTCAGACGCCCCCGCGTTTTGACGACGCCCCGATTTTTCCCTTGACAAGCCCGGGGCGCATGTAGAGAATGAGATTCGATATCAATCTCATTGAGGTCCCCATCGCATGCGCACCCGAGAAGCGGAGGTCATCCTTTTCCCCAAGCACGCGCGCCAGCCGCAGCAGTTCCGGCAGTGGCTGGCCTCCATCCTCCAGACCTTCCAGGAGCATCTCAGCCGGCAGGGACTGAACCTTACCCACCAGCGGGAGGAGATCCTGCGCTGCCTCATGGAGGCGGATCGGCATCTCTCGGTGGAGGAGATCTATGAGCAGGTGCGGAAGAAGGACCCGACCCTCGGACGGGCGACCGTCTTCCGGACCGTGAAGCTCCTCCACGGATGCGGGCTGGTGGCCGAGGTGGGCTCCGTCAACGGCCGCTCCAAGTACGAGCTCAAGGCGGACCGGCCCCACCACGACCACATGATCTGCATCGAGTGCGGGCGGATCATCGAGTTCCAGAGCCCGATGATGGAGCGGTTCCAGGATGAGGCGATCCGCCGGCAGGGATTCGTGGCCCTCTGGCACCGGCACGAGATCTTCGGCCGCTGTGTCGCTTGCGCCAAGAAACGGGACGGTCGATCCTGATGGAGCAACCGCCCAGTCCGGCGACCAGGCTCCCGGATCGGATCCTCGCGGCCATCAGCTCGGTCCGATACGGCACGGTGCAGATCGTGATTCAGGATGGCCGCGTCGTCCAGATCGAGAAGACCGAAAGGATCCGTTTGGATAAAGCCGACCAGACCGCTGGAGGCGGCACAAAGCAACTCGCCTGATCCGGCCAGACCTGCTGGAGGGGAAGGCCATTGGGAAGGAGATCTCGGAAGATGGTTGCTGACCTCTCTGCGCGGCTGCGATTTCACTGCTTGGTCTGGGGGCTTGCCCTGCCGGTCGTCCTGGCGGGCGCGCCGGCGGCCTCGGCTCAGGAACCGGTTCCGGAAGAGGAGGTGACTGTGGAGGCGGTCAAGAGGGCTGAAGAGGGCCGTCTGCTCCCGGACGTCTCCGGGACCCGGATCTACGCCGGCAAGAAGGCGACGCAGGCGCCGCTCCGGAAAATCCCGGCGGTGTACAACAACAATTACCGCCAGGCCTTCTCGCAACTGCCGGGCCTGCTCATCTCGGAGATGAACAACCACAGCGTCGTGAACCTCAACTACCGGGGGATCGGCGATCCCCACGAGTCGCAGGATCTGCTCACGCTCAAGGACGGCCTCCCCATCGGGATGGACCGGGTGGGCTATTCGACAACCTATTACGTCCCGCCCTTCGAATCGGTAGAGCGGGTGGAGCTGATCCGCGGAGGCGGGGCGCTGCTCTACGGGCCTCAGCCGGGGCCGGTGTTGAACTACGTCACCTACGATCCCCCTGCGCAGGAGGGCTGGCGCGGGTCGACCTCCCATACAGCGGGCTCCTTCGGGACCTACAGCACCTTCAACCGCGGGTCGATGGCCCAAGGGCCTTGGGGAGCGCTGGTTTACCAGTATCACTCCCACTCCAATGGACCCCGGGCCAACGAGGGGTTTGACTTGAGCGGCGGAAGCGCCAAGGTCACCCGTCGGCGCGGCGCCGAATCCAAGTGGACGCTGAATGTAGACGCCCATGAGAGCGAAGCGCGGGAGCCGGGGCGACTGACGCTGGCCCAGTACCAGGCGGACCGCCGGCAGGTGCCTCGCCCGGGGGACCGGCTGGAGATCTCCCGGTACGCCGCCAGTCTAAGAAACGAGACCGGCTTGTCTGCTGACACGAAGATATCCTGGATCTTCTACGGAAATTATTACGACCGCTGGTCTCTTCGCCGGACCAGCAACGCCTCGACACAGAATAACCTGGACCGCCGGGAGGTGAGCGCCGGAGGGATGGAGGGCCGGCTCAGACATGATTACCAGGCCCTTGGCCAGACCCAGACCCTGACGCTGGGAGGCACCTTCTACGCCGCGGATGCCCCGCGTACCCAGGACCGCTCCCCCACGGGCAGGTATCCCTCCGAGCTGGGCAACCCGATCTTCGACTTCGACTACCGGACGATCTACGGGGCTCTCTTCGGAGAGAACCGGGTGGTCCTGGGGAAGCTGTCGGTTGTCCCGGGGTTCCGGCTGGATTTCTTGAGCCAGCGGGTCAGGGAAAAGATCAACGCGGGGAAGAGCTCGCCGCTGCACAGCATCGATGAATTCACCGCCGTTCCCCTGTTGGGGCTGGGGATCCAGTACGAGATCCCCGGAAACAGCCAGCTGTACGCCAACGCCTCCCAGGGTTACAAGCCGGCGCAATTCGACGACCTTGCCCCCACCGGAAACAATACCCTGCCGGCGACATCGTTGGACGAGGGGAAGATCTGGACGTACGAGCTGGGGATCCGCGGGAATCCCTTCCCCGGCTTTCAGTTCGACGCGAGCCTCTTCCGGGCGGTCTATGAGAACTTCTTCGGGACCGTCACCGTGGGTTCGAACACCCAGCGCCAGAACGTGGGCAAGGCGATCTACCAGGGAGCGGATCTTGCCGGGGAGGTGAAACTCACCCGGATCCTTGCCCCCTCGGCCGAGCCGCACCTGGGGACGCTGGGTCTCTACGGCAACGTTTCCCTGCTGGATGCGGAGTTTGACGAGGGGCCCCGCGCCGGCCGGGAGCCGGCGTTTGCCCCGTCCTACCTGGCCAAGGCGGGCCTCATCTACCGGTGGAGGGACAGGGCGAAGGTGGCGCTTATGGGGACGTTCGTGGAGGATCATTTCTGGGCGGATGACAACGGGGCCGGCAGCACGGGCCTCGCCGCCATCCCGGCCTATTCGGTATGGGACCTCACCGGGGAGATGAATCTGGTCAGGGATACCCTCGCGCTCTTCCTGGGGGTCAACAATCTCCTGGATGAGGCGTACTTTTCCCGCGTCCGGTCGGACGGCATTGAGCCGGCCGCGGAACGCAGCTATTACGCCGGCGCGAGGATGAGGTTTTAGAGAGGAGATCGTCCGATGCTGGTATCCTGGTTCCTGAAAGGCGGGCCGGTCATGTGGCCCCTGCTGGTCTGCTCGATCGTGGGATTCGCCCTCATTGTGGAGCGGCTGATCTTCTGGAGCCAGCAGAAGAAGCGCTCCAGACCCGAGGAGCTGGACCAGTGGCTGGAGCACATCCGCCACGGCCGCCTGAAGGAGGCCCTGAAGGCCGGCAGGGAAAGTCGCCATCCGGCGATCCAGGCGCTGCACAGCGCCTTAAGGCATGGCGACAGGCCCCTGTCCGGCGCGCTGGAGCTGGCGGTGGATGAGACGGACGAGAAGACGCGGGAGACCCTGCCGGGGCTGGACACCGTCATCACCTTGGCGCCCCTGCTGGGAATCTTCGGGACGGTCGCAGGGATCGTGAAGGCGTTCGATCTGCTGGGGCACGCTTCCCCGACCCCCCAGGCGGTGAGCGTGGGGATTTCCGAGGCCCTCATCACGACGGAGTTTGGCCTGGCGATTGCCATGCCGGCCCTGGTCTTCTACAATCTGTTCCTCACCCTGAGCGACCGGTTTGCCTTCCGGCTGGAGCGGTACGCCCACGAGTTCGAGGCGCTTTACACGACCCAGGGCAGGGAAAGGGAGTAACGGAGAGAATGCGCAAGGGCCGCTGGCACCGGCGCGCTCCGCGTCGGGCGAGGGTGGAGATGATCCCGCTGATCGACTGCATGTTCCTCCTCCTGACCTTTTTTATCTATGTGGCGACGTCCATGGTGCTTCAGCGCGGGATCCCGGTGGATCTGGCCCATGCCGCCTCCGGTGAGCCGTTCCGGAAAGGGCCGGAGCCGATCCACGTCTTTATCCGAAGCTCCGGGGAGCTCTATCTGGGGGAGGCGCCCGTCACCAAGGCGGAGCTCACCTCCCGGCTGCGTGCCCTCGCCCTATCGGATGCATCGGCCGGTCCGAGAACCTCCAGGCCTGTGGTCGTGAACGCGGACAAAGGGGTTCTGCACGAGCGGGTGGTCGAGGTCCTGGACCTCGCCAGGGCAAGCGGGGTGGCGCAGGTCGTCCTCGCGGTGGAGCCCCGGGACGGGGATTCGCGATGAACCGCTGGGCGGCCGCGCTGGGGGCTTCCCTGCTCGTGCATGCCGGGGCCGCGGTGGGGACGGCCGGCTGGATGGGCCGCCCCGCCACCTTTGAGGTGACCGCGGGAGAAGCGAGGGTGGCGCTGGCGCTGCGATCCGGAGCCTCACCCCAGAGAAGCTCTTTGGACACCACGGCGATTTCCAGGAAAAAGGTAACGGATCTGCCCGGTGCAATCCCGGAGGCCGAGGGAGCGCAAGCCTCCGTTCCCCGGTCGCTTCGCAATGCGGCCCCGCCTTATCCCGCGGAGGCGTTCCGGCGGGGGATCGAGGGGACAACCTCCCTGTTTGTCCGCGTCAGCGCCCAAGGGGCGGCCTCCCGGGTGGCGATCGAGCGCTCCTCGGGATGGGTGATCCTGGATGAGGCGGCTGCGCAGGCGGTCATGAAGTGGACGTTTCTGCCGGCCCGGCGGGCGGGGATTCCCGTTCCGGGGTCGATCCGGATCCGCATCCGATTCCAGATCGTGGAAGCGGAGGAATCGTGGTGAACGTTTCAGCCTGGATGTTGGGGCTGATTGCCGGAGCAACCATCTTCCTCGGGTTGCCCGTTGCCCGCCTGAGTCGGATCTCGACCAAAACGAAGGCGTTCCTCAATGCCATCTCGACGGGGATCCTGATCTTCCTTCTGGTGGAGATCACCGGCCATCTGATCGAGGAGATCGAGGAGCTGGTGGAATCGGCGGCGGTCACCGGAGGATCCCTGCGCGGAGTGTTTGAGTACGGGGGCCTTTTCATCCTGGGGTTCTCTCTGGGTTTGCTGGGGCTGGTCTACTTCGAACAGCGGTTTCTGGGATCGGCTAAAGACGACAAGACCCCCCCTTCCAGACGGGCCAAGCAGATCGCCTTGATGATCGCTGTGGGCCTGGGGCTTCACAACTTAAGTGAAGGGCTGGCCATTGGGCAGGGTTACTCCGCTGGCGCCCTGCAATTGGCGTGGCTTCTGGCGATCGGGTTTGCGCTCCACAACGCCACCGAGGGTTTCGGGATTGCGGCCCCCCTTTCCGGTCATCGGGTGAGCTGGCGCTTTTTGGGCCTGGCGGGACTCATCGCCGGGGGGCCCACCTTTCTGGGGGCCGTCATTGGCGGCTGGTGGACGAGCAAGCCGGCCGAGATCTTTTGCCTGGCGCTTGCGGCGGGGACGATCCTCTACATCGTCGGGGAGCTGCTCCACTTGGGGCGGATCCTCAAGGGAGAGGCGCTCGTGGAGGTTGGGCTCCTGGCCGGATTCTTTGTTGCCATGGCGGCGGACTTCACGCTCTCCGCAGGCATGGAGGTGACCGCGGTTCATGCCCCGCGCCACGGGGGCTATTTCGGAGACGCCAGCGACATCTTCCATTACGAGGTGGCTCTGGGGCCGAGGGACGACCTCGTCCTGTACGTCAACGACCACCACAACCGCCCGATGGATACCCGCGCCTTGAAAGGGCGCTGGGTCTTGAATCCGGACAGCCGCTCTCCGATCGTTGGCTTCTTTACCCCGTCGGAAGACGGCTCCCTTCTGACCTCGCCCCTTCCCGACCAGGCTCGGAAGGCGGAGCGGATCCACGTGAAGGTGGAGGTTCTCAAGAAGGACGAGTGGGTTGGGATGGAGTTTTACCTGCCCGGGCAGAGCTGACCGGACGATAGCCCCGCCGAGCTCTGTAAGTAGTACTCCGAGTTTAGATATCCCTTGATTTTCCCTGCCCCTGCGGGTATCCTTGTAGAGAGAAGCGGTTGTCTCCTTTCATGAAACCGAGCGTGTCCCGGAGGGGCCCCTTTCTTTTGCCCCGTTTCCTGGCCACTTTGCTAATCGCCGGCCAGCTCGCCTGGGGTCTGCCCGCCCGCGCCGATGATGCGCTGCGCCCCTCCGTCGAAGGCACCCAGGCCGGCCTTGAGCAGACACTTCAGGCCGCTGGCCAGGAGGAGGATCTGGGCGAGATGTTGAAAGCGCAGACGCTCTCGCTGTTGAACAAGGTTCTGAGCGGCCCGGAGATCACGGCAGTCACCGCTGACCACCTGCGGCGTCTCCAGAATCTTTTTCAGGCGGCTTCTCCGGAGCAGAAGCGGCTCTTCCTCCGGGATCTCGTCAGGATTTACGGCCCCTCGCTGGAGCGGCTTGCCCGGGGGCGCGTTCGGGAGGCCGCGAAGCTCCCCCCTGCCGCGGAGGATGCCGATCCACCCATCGTCGTTGCAGGGCCAGCGGTCAATCTGAACCTCAACATCGGCTGGAAATCCAGCGAGACCTCTCCGGCCACGTTGGAGATCGACCTGGCCGGCACCAGCCTGAAAGCCGACGGCTCTCCCGCCAATGTGATGGAGACCCTCCAGCAGCTGGGGCAGGCCTACCGTTCCATCGGGGTTCGGAGCGGAGGGGAGCGACCCATCGGGCGGATCTTCTTCGACCTCCTGCGGGTTGCCGGCATTCCTGCAACGGGCTGGCCGGCCGCCTCCCCTGACATCGATTTCGCTCCCACGATGACTGCAGGGGCCCTCGGGCTGGATCTGCGGTTTCTTCCACCGGAGCCGCGCTGGGAGCCCTCGGAGCTCGAGGCGTACGCCCAGGCGGTCCATCGGGCGATCGAGGGACTGGGCCAGGCGAATCGGCGGACGGCTCTGCTCTGGACCAGCCGTGTTCCGGCCAACGCCCCGCCTGGTTTCCTGTCGGATCTCTTCCGGGCTGGGCGAGAGCGGGGCATCTTCGTGGTCTACGACCCGAAGGTGACCACCCTGGACGATCCGGCGATTCTTCAGGCCCTTCTTCAAGCCGGACCGCATCTCGTTGCCCCGAATCTGGAGGAGTTCTCCGCGCTGGCGGGGCGGCCGGTGGCCCGGACGCCGGCGGAAATCGTACGGGCGGCGAGGGAACTGCTGGCAAAGTCCGATCTGCAGATGATCCTGATCTCGCTGGCCGGAGAAGGGGCTCTGCTGGTGGACCAAGCCCGCGTTGCCTATGCCAACGTAGAGCCGGAGATTGCCGTGCTGGGGCCCGGCGGAGCTGGCGATGTGGGACTGGCGAATCTGCTGCATCTTTACACCCAGGCGGAGAAGATCCGGGGATCCTTTTCGGAGCTGACGGACGAGGATTTCGTAGCCCTCCTTCGGGCGTATGTGGCGGGTGGAGCGGCAGCGGTTCAGATGCCCGGAGACGAAACTCCCACCGGGGAGCTGGTTGGCGAGATGGAGCGGAGGGTCCATACCAAACTGTTCAAGAACCCCTCGCAGGAGCAGCTCTCGCGGTTCGGAGGTTTCGGGCAGCTGCGCGCAAGAGCCGATGCCCCCTACCGGGATCAGGTGTGGGTTCCCCGCCTGGAACGGTTCTTTTACTCGCACCCGGCCGTTCCCTCCGCCGACAACGCCGGATCGGACCTCTATCTGAACTTCATCCTTTCTCGCCCGGAGCGCTTCAGGGGCAAGGAGGTGCTGGATCCCGTGACGGGCTCGGGAGTGTTGGCGGCGGCGCTGGCACTGGCGGGGGCCGGCCGGGTCGTGGCGACGGACATTTCACCGGAGGCGGCTCGACTGGCGGAGGCGAACCTCAACGGGATTCCGGAGATCAGAGGCCGGGTGACCGTGGGGGTGAGCGACGTCTACGACAACCTGCCGAACATCACGGACATCCGCCAATTCGATGTGGTGGTTGCCAACAGCCCGACCGGCAGGTGGAATCCCGTGCCGGGACAAAGCCGGACCCATGAGGCCAGCGCGGGAGAAGGGTTTGAGGTGCCGAGGAAGCTGCTGGGTGGGCTGAGCCAATGGACAAAGGCCAGCGGCGAGGGGGCCTACATGACGACGCGCGGGGTTCCGGAGGAGGATCCTCCCCGCCGATTGACAGCACGGTATCTCGGCAGACTTCTTGCGCCGGGATGGGCCGCCGAGCCGACCGGTTATGAAGCCATGGGCCGGTCGGAAAAGGTTCCCCTGATGATCCAGCATGTTCATCGCATCAAGAGCGCCGGGATGGAGGAGACCTGGCCGTCGGTTCTGGTGGTGCGGCCGGTGCTGCGGTTCCCCGCGCTCGCGCCGGATCCTGCGGCGGAGGGCCTGCTGACGCTCCCCTTTTCGAGGGACCTCTACCGCGCGACTTTGGATTGGCTCAATACGCACCAGTTTCAGATGCCGCGGTCGGCGCAGCTGTTCGATCATCTGCTGGGAAGCAACCACAGCAAGACGCCTTCGGGCAAGATGCGGATGGACAGGACGCAGCTCGTCGTGCCGTTCCAGCAGGTGGAGAGGCAAACCCAGGGCAGCCGGCTGCCGATCTTCGAGCTGCCGCCGGAGGTCCGCCCTTCCGTCGTCGACTTTCTGGGAATCTACCTGCTCACCCTCCAACTGCCACCCGAGAGGGCCCAGGAGCTTCCGATCCCTGCGCGATGGAGTCTGCGGCGGTTTCACGTGACGGCTCACCGCGCGAGGAATCAGTTGCCCCACCTTCGGGAGGATCCGCGCTGGGGAGCGTTCCTCGACCGGATTGGCCAAATCCCCCGATCGACCCGGCGGATTCTGGCCGGAGAGCCGGTCATCGTCGTACAGGCGGATGAGATTTCAGCGGAGGGACGGGGCGCGGTGGAGCAGATGGCCGGCAACCTTCCGGCCGACGCGACGGATGATCTGAGGACATTCCTGGCAAGCTACATGGACCGGAGGCTGCGCCTGGAGCGGGACCGTCTTCAGGAAACGGAGGTTCCGATCCCTCCCGGCTGGGACTTGGGCAGGGTGGCGCGGGTCGTGGAGAGATGGAGGCCGGCCCTGGAGCGGATTGCGGCAAGCGATGAGGTCCTTCGGCTGACCTTGCGGCAGATGGACCGGCTGGTCGGATCCCAGCCGGAGCCGTCGCTCAGCGACACGCAGCGAAAGACCGTCCGGGCCTATCTGCGCCGCCTCACGCACACCTCCCGTGGGATTCAGCTTCCGACGCCGGAGCAGGTGGCCGAGGAGCGGGGGGATGTTAGCCCCACCACGGCCGCTTCCCACCTCAGGGAAATCCGCGGCCAGTTTCAGGGGCGCGGTCGGGCGGAAGCTTACCTTCCGGTGGCAAGCCGGAGGGAGTTCTCGCGGATGCTGGAAGAATCGGTGCAGGCCTACAACCGGGATCACCGGCCGGAGGCAAGGATCACGGTTTCCCCCGGCCAGCTTTACCAAATCTACGTCGTTTTCCAGAGACTCTCTGGCGCGGAACGGCGCAGGCCGGTCTCGTGGGCAGATCTGGGTCGGGAGACGGGCAAGATCTCCCCGCAGGAGGCCCGCGTCCGGTTGGAGGCGCTGGACCGCCTGTTCCGCTACCTCGGCATCCGGCTGACGGAGACGTGGCATTCGAGCTCTCCGGCGGTCCAACTGGCAGAGCCGCCCAGCCCGGAGCCCCCTCCCCCGCCGTCAGCCGAGGAGATCGTCTCCAGGAGGCTGCAGGAAATTCTCCAGGGAGAGAAGTTGGACAGCGCGGCCGACTGGCCGGTGTTGCTGGATCTTGCCCGGGAGCAGCTTGTCCAAGAAGGCCTGCTGGGCAAGACGGCCTCGCTGCCGGAGACGACCGTGCAGGCGCTTTACCAGCAGATCGTCAATCCCGGCGGGGCATCGGCCGGGATGGAGGAGAAAACCGGGGCTGTGCGGAGGGCGCTGGTCAGGATCGCGCTGGGAGGAGCGGTCACGGCAGGGGCCTGGATGCTGGCCAGGGAGATGATCTGGCAGAGGCCAGTGGTGGCGCCGGCACCTCAACGGGCGGAGAAGCCGGAGGCGAAGACGGATGTGCCTGTAGACGTACGGAGCCAGCTCAAGGCGAAGATTGCGCACGGACCAGGACTCTATCTGTGGGAACTCCGTTCGGAGGTGACCGACGAGGAGCTGAGACGATATCTGCCGGGGTTGCTGGACTACGTGAAGGAGCACAAGATTCGCAAGGCTTACCTTGGGCTTCCGGCAACGGACGGAGGAGCTCTCGCCGCCCGCGGGATGGATCGTTTTGAGAAGGAACTGGCGCGGTGGGAGCCACTCCTGCGGGGTCTGAAGGCGGCAGGGGTCCAGGTCTGGCTGAACCATCATGCCACGTGGTGGGCTCACCCCGAAGAGGAGTGGCCGTGGCTGAGCGCCGGGGAGCGGGGAACCCTCCGGCCGATCCCAAGGGACACCGATCGATTCCTGAAGGATCCGGCGTACGCCCTCCGATACGATCTGGAGTACGCCGTCCCGGTTCACACCCGCTTTCACCTGAAGGCGCTGCGGAAGATCGTGGGTAGCGCAGAGGTTCGGGGGCTGTTTGATGGGATCTACCTCCACCTGGAACCGTACTGGACGGTGGGCTGGACCGATTCGGCCGGAGAAAAGGGCACGCGGCGGTATCTGGGCCAGTACCTGCAGTTTCTGGAAGATGCGCATGGGGTGACCATGGCGGCAAAGATGCCGATGATGGTCAATTCCTGGCAGGGAGCCCTCAAGGTGCCCGAGGGAATCCACGCGGCAGGCCCGACGAGCAAGCCCCTCCAATGGAATGGCCGGCCTCTGATCGAAGAGGTGCGGGAACGGGCCGAGGTGGTCAACGTCTGGATCCAGGGGGTAGACCCGAACGTTTCAACCCAAAGGCTCAACGCCCTCCTCGCAGCACAGGACGCGGCGTTTCCCTTGGAGGTGACCCTGGAGCTCTTCGATGAGCCAGGGGGCGAACGGGCGCGCGAGAATCCCGAGTGGCCCGGGCAGCTTTGGGGAATCGTTGGCGAGGTTTCCCAGCGCTGGGCGGCGAGGCCGTTTTCCATAACGATTCGCGGTGACCAGCCGGGACGATCGGCGGCTCCGAAGTTGCGCACGGGGAAAGCCGAGGGGCGCGCGCCAGGGGCCGGGATGGAGGAGACAGCGGCAGAGAGGATCCGCGGGATCCTTGAGCGGCTGGAGCCAGGGCAGCCGAAGGGGGCGGTCCTGCTGGGGCCGGAGGCGCTGGCAGGAGATCCGGAGACGGGGCGACCTGCGCTTCTTCCGCTTCTCTTGGAGGAGCGGCTCCTGCCTCAGCAGAGGCAGGCGGTCCGGATCTTCACGCGGGATCCGGCCGAGGCGAAGGAGCTTCGAGGCAGGGGTTTCCCTGCTGCGGAGTCTGAAGAGGAGCTGGCCGGCCTTGTGTCGGACTTAGAGGAGTTTGAGTTCTACACGACCGCAGAGGAATCCCTGGCGCTCCTGTATGGCCTTCCCGGTGCAAAGCCGATCTTCATCGAGCAGGAGGCGTTCCGGGAGATGCTGGGTCGCCTTCTCGTCCTGCTGGGGTATCTGCCGGCTGCGCCAGAGGTGCTGGATGCCCTTTCCGAGGCGCTGAAGGAGTACGCCTGAAGCCGGCCGATTGCACGCGGCGGTTCCCCCTGCTAGGGTAGAGGCATGCCAGCGGGTACGCTGTACGTTGTGGGAACTCCCATCGGGAATCTTGCCGATATCACGTTTCGGGCGGTGGAGGTGCTGAAGCGCGTTGCGCTGATCGCCGCGGAGGATACGCGCAGGACGCGCATCCTCTGCCAGAAGTACGGGATCTCGGCGCCGCTGGTGAGTCTGAACGAGCATAATGAACGCCGGCGGGCGCCGGAGGTGATCGGCCGGTTGCAGGCAGGCGAGTCGGTCGCCTTGGTGACGGACGCGGGGATGCCGGTTGTGTCGGATCCGGGGGCGCATCTGGTGGAGCAGGCGGCGGCGGAAGGGATCCCGGTGGCGGTGGTGCCGGGGCCGAGCGCGGTGACGGCGGCCCTGGCGCTCTCCGGGTTCCGCGGCGAGCGGTTCCGGTTCGAGGGGTTCCCGCCGCGGAAGGAGAAGGCGCTCGCGGGGTGGCTGCGGGGGCTCGCGTCGGAGGAGACGCCTGTCGTCTGCTTCGAGTCGCCGTTCCGGCTGGTGAAGACGCTGGAGGCGATCCAAGCGGTGCTGGGGGAAATTCCGGTCGTCGTGGCGCGGGAGCTCACCAAGCTGCATGAGGAGGTGACGCGCGGCTCGACAAGCGACTGTTTGAGGCGATATACTGGACGTCCTCCAAAGGGGGAGGTGACCCTCCTCTTTTGGCCGAAGAAGCAATGAACACGGTGACAGTTCATCCCACAGCAGTCATTGATCCCGAGGCTGATCTCGCCCCGGATGTCGAGATCGGCCCCTATGCGGTCATTGAGGGGCCGGTCCGGATCGGGCGGGGGACCAGGGTCTGGCCCCATGCGTATCTGGTAGCCCCCCTGGAGATCGGCGAGGAGTGCCAGATCCACGTGGGGGCGGTTTTGGGGCACCTGCACCAGGCGCTGCGGGAGCCGCAGGCCGGCGGGGTGCGGATCGGGGACCGGGCGATCATCCGGGAGTACGCCACGGTGCACCGGGCCTCGCAGCCGGGGGCCTGGACCACCATCGGGCCGGAGACGCTGCTCATGGGGCTGGCGCATGTGGCGCACGACTGCCACGTGGGATCCCGGGTGATCATCGCCAACGGAACGCTGGTGGCCGGGCATGTGACGATCGAGGACCGGGCGGTCCTCTCGGGGCACGTGGCGGTGCACCAGTTCGTCCGGATCGGGACGCTGGCGATGATCGCGGGCCTGGCGCGGGTGAACAAGGATGTCCCGCCCTATTTCCTGGTGAAGGGGGACTCCGAGGTGTGGGCGATGAACGGGGTGGGGCTGAAGCGGGCTGGCATCTCGGCGGAGACGCAGGGCAAGATCCGGGAGGCGTACCGCCTGCTCTACCGGGCGGGGCTCAACACCACCCAGGCGCTCAAGGCGATCCAAGCGATGCCGGCCAGGCCGCCGGAGGTGGAGCGCCTGGTCCGGTTCATCCAGGAGAGCGAGCGGGGGATCTGCCGGCATCACCTGCGGGTGCCCGAGGAATCGATCCTTGACATCGAGGACGAGGATGTGATTTAATTACTGCCAGGAAGCCTTTAAACTGGTCCTGAGAGGCCAGAAAGGGAGGGACGTGGGAAACGAGGCGGTTGTTTCAAAAGGAAGCTCATCTGCGTGCGGCGCGGGTGGGCTATTTTTTTGCCCATGAGCGGCCGGGTGAAGACGCAGGTGCTGGATGGGGAGGCAATCCGCCGGGCGCTGGTTCGGATCGCGCATGAGATCGTCGAGCGCCACCAGGGAGCCGGGGGGATCTGCCTGGTGGGGATCCGCTCGCGGGGGGAGTTCCTGGCGCGGCGGCTGGCCGAGGCGCTCCGGGAGGTGACCGGCGAGTCGGTGCCGGTGGGGGCGCTGGACATCACCCTCTATCGGGACGACCTGAGCCGCATCGCCCCCAACCCGGTCGTGCATGCGACCGAGATCCCCTTTGATGTGACCGGCCGGCGGGTGGTGGTGGTGGACGACGTCCTCTTCACGGGGCGGACGATCCGGGCGGCGATGGATGCCCTGACCGACCTGGGGCGGCCCGAATCGGTGGAGCTGGCGGTCCTGGCGGATCGGGGGCACCGGGAGCTCCCCATCCGGGCGGACTACGTCGGCAAGAACCTTCCCACCTCCAAGAAGGAGCTGGTGCAGGTTCGGCTCCTGGAATCGGATGGGCGGGACGAGGTGGTGATCGAGGAAGCCCCGCGATGCGGGACTCTCCCGGACAGAAACGAAGAGGAGGCGGCCTGAAGATGCGCTGGACGCGGAAGGATCTTCTGGGGTTGGAGGAGCTCAGCCGGGAGGAGCTTTCTCTCCTTCTGGATCAGGCCAGGGCCTTCAAAGAGATCTCTTTAAGACCGATCAAGAAGGTTCCGGCCCTGCGGGGCAGGACCGTCGCCCTCTGCTTCCTGGAGCCCTCCACCCGGACGCGGGCCTCCTTTGAGCTGGCTGCCAAGCGATTGTCCGCGGACATCCTCTCCTTCCAGGGGGCCTCCTCGAGTCTCGTGAAGGGGGAGACGGTGGTGGACACCGCCCGGAACGTGGAGGCGATGCGGGTGGACGCCATGGTGATCCGCCACAATACCAGCGGCATCCCCGCCCTGGTAGCGCGCGCGGTGAAGAGCAGCGTCATCAACGCGGGAGACGGATCCCACGAGCATCCCACGCAGGGGCTTGTGGACCTCTTCACCATTCAGGAAAAGAAGGGGCGGATCGAGGGGCTCCAGGTCCTGATCGTGGGGGACATCCTCCATTCGCGCGTTGCCCGATCCGATCTCTGGGGGCTCACCAGGCTCGGAGCCAAGGTCACGCTCTGCGGGCCGCCCACCCTTCTGCCGCAGGCGATGGAGCGGCTGGGGGCGAGGGTCTGCTATCGGCTGGAGGAGGCCCTTCCAGACGCCGACGTCCTCATTGCGCTGCGGCTGCAGCTCGAGCGGCAGCAGGAGCAGTACATCCCTTCCTTCCGGGAGTACACCCGGGCGTACGGGATCGACCGGCAGAAGCTGGAGCTGGCCAAGCCGGAGCTGGTGCTCATGCACCCGGGGCCGGTCAACCGGGGGGTGGAGCTTTCGCCGGAGGTGGCGGACGGCCCGCAGTCGGTGATCCTGGAGCAGGTGACCAACGGGATCGCGGTCCGGATGGCGGTCCTCTACCTGGTCTGCGGCGCCCAGACCGGCGAGCCGGCTTCGGCACCTGCGCCGGAACCGGCTCCGGAGGGGGTGCCGACGTGAAGGGCTCCTCGCTCCTGATCCGGGGAGGCCGTCTGGTGGATCCGGCCCAGGGGCTGGACGAGACGGCCGATCTTCTCATCCAAGAGGGCAAGGTGGCCCGGGTCGGCAGGAATCTGAAGGCGGAAGCCGCCCAGATCATCGAGGCCCGGGGCAAGGTGGTCGTCCCCGGCTTCATCGACCTGCACGTCCACCTGCGCTCTCCGGGGCAGGAGCACAAGGAGACGCTGGCCACCGGATTCCAGGCCGCGCTGCGCGGAGGATTCACCACCGTCTGCACGATGGCCAACACCGAGCCCGTAGTGGACACCCCGGCGGTCGTCGAGTACCTCAAGGGGGAGAGTGCCAGGGTGGGGCTGGTGAACCTCCTGCCCTTTGCGGCGGTCACGATGGGATTGAAGGGGGAGGTGCTCACCGAGATGGGGGCGCTCGAGAAGGCGGGTGCGGTGGGATTCTCGGATGACGGGATGCCGATCGCCAGCGCCGGCGTCCTGCGCCGTGCGCTGGAGTACAGCCGGATGACGGGGCGGCCGGTCATCGATCACTGCGAGGACAAAAGCTTGAGCGCCCACGGGGTTGCCCACGAAGGGGTGACCTCCCTGCGGCTGGGGTTGGCCGGGATCCCCGCGGAGGCGGAGACGGTCATGCTGGCGAGGGATCTGTTGCTTGCGGAGGCCACGGGCGGCCGGCTGCACGTGGCCCACGTGAGCACGGCGGCCGGCGTGGAGCTCATCCGGGCGGCGAAGAAAAAGGGAGTGGCCGTCACGGCGGAGGTGACCCCGCATCATCTCGTGCTCACGGAGGAGGCGCTCAACACCTACGACGCGCGGTTCAAGATGAATCCCCCCTTGAGGAGCCAGACGGACATGGCGGCGCTCCGCCAGGGGCTGAAGGAGGGCACCCTCGATGCGGTGGCAACGGATCATGCCCCGCACGCGCATGCGGAGAAGGAGACGGGATTGGTCCAGGCGCCCTTCGGGGTGATTGGGCTGGAAACGGCGCTGCCGGTTCTGCTCACGGAGCTGGTGGGATCGGGGGCGCTCACGTTTCCAGAGCTCATCGTGGCCCTGACCTGCCGGCCTGCGAAGGTCCTGGGGCTGGACCGGGGCACGCTGAAAGCCGGCGCGCCGGCGGACGTGACGATCCTGGATCCGGAGGCCGAGTGGGTCATTGATCCGGCGGCCTTTTCCTCGAAGAGCCAGAACAGCCCTTTCCTCGGCTGGAGGGTGAAGGGGCGAGTGACCGATGTCGTGAGGGATGGGGTGGTGAAGTATCGGCAGGGGCAGTTCCTGAACGGAGCGGCCGGATGAATCGCGCAATCCCGCTCTTCTTGGCGGGGGCGATCGGGCTGGCGGGACGGGCCGCGTTCGCCGAGGAGGGGCCGGCGCTCTCCAAGAAGGAGCCGGCACCTCTGGTGGAACAGGAGCCGGCGCTCCCGAAGGAGGCGCTGGAGATCGGGCGAAAGGCCTCGAGCTGGAAGAGCTACCGGGCCGAGTTCGCCCTGGAGGCGAAGGAGGAGGGCGGAGGGCTGTTCAAACTGCGAGGGGTCCTTCTCTTCAAGCAGCCGAACCTCAGGCGCCTGGAGATCTGGGAAGGGGACAGCGTGGAGCCGACGCAGATCCTGGTTTCCGACGGGAAGGTGGAGTGGCAGTACCATCCGCAGAACGCGGTGGTGTACCGGCTTGCAGAGCCGGTGGCCCCCCCGGGCCCCCATCGGCCGTTTGGCGAGGCCATGCCGGGAACGGTCCGGTTCATCGAGCGGGTGGGCGAGGCCGGGCAGGGCCGGCTGCGGTTTGAAGCGGAGCCGATCCCCGCCGCGGTGGAGGCATACGCCTCCGCGATCCAGAAGCTCCGGATCGAGGTGTCTGAGCAGGATGGGCTGGCGAGGGATCTCCTCCTGCTGGATCCGGACGGGAATACGGTGCTCACCCAGCGCTTCACGAAGGTGGAGGTCAATGTCCCAACGGACGCGAACGGTTTTTCCTTTGTCCCGACGGAAGGGGTGGCGGTGATTGATGTGCCCCGGCCTGAGCCGGTCGGGGCCAAGGAGCCGTAGGTCTCATTCAAATGAAGGAGGTGGCGCGCATGCGTTCGACTTGGAAGACGTGGGCAAGCCTGCTTGGGTTGGTGCTCTTCGCGACGGGGGCGTCGGTCGAGGGGGTCCAGGAGGCCCGGCGTTGGCAGCACAATGGCGATATCCCCACCGCGCTGGGGCAGTGGGACGCGGCTTATGTCTACTACCGCAGGACCGCGGAGCTCTTCCCGGATACCGCACGGGGCAGGTACGCCGCCTCACGCTCCCGGCGGATGCGCAGCATCCTGCTCCGGCCGGAGCGTGGGCCGGGGGAGGAGAGCGGCGCCGCGTGGGTGGGGGAGTTCATCGATTTCCTGACCTGGCCTTAGATCGGAAGGGGGCGGGTGCGGTTTCTCGTCACACCGGAGCTGGGCCGACTGGCCCGGTGGCTGCGGCTCCTCGGATACGACACAGCGTATGCGCCGCTGGGCCAGCCGTGGCGCGAGGTCCTCATCCAGGCGATGCAGGAGCAGCGGCTGCTGGTCGCGCGGGACGGACGGTACCGGGGCGGACGGGGCGTGCAGGTCGTGAGGATCGCCAGCGACCGCCTGAGGGACCAGCTCAGGGAGTTCCTGGCGGCGCTGGAGGCCGCTCCAGAGGAAGGGGCGATCTTCAGCCGGTGCCTGCGCTGCAATGAGCCGCTGGAGGAGATGCGGAGGGAATCGGTGGCTGCAAGGGTTCCCCCCTACGTTCTTCGGACGGCCAAGGAGTTCGTGCGCTGTGCGCGGTGCGATCGGATCTACTGGCCGGGGACGCACCTGGATCTGGCAGAGGCATTCTTGAGAGAGGTTTCGGGATGAAGATCGTTGCCGATTTCCACCTGCATTCCAAGTACAGCCGGGCGACAAGCAGCCGGCTGGACCTGGACCTTCTGGCGCAGTGGGCCAGGTACAAGGGGATCCAGCTCCTGGGGACGGGCGACTCGACGCACCCCCTGTGGATGCAGGAGCTCAAGTCCAAGCTCAAGCCGGCCTCCGGTGGGCTATACGAATACAACGGGGTCTGGTTCCTTCCGACCGCGGAGGTGAACACCCTGTTCCTCTCGGGTGCGAAGAGCCACCGGATCCACATCCTGCTCTTCTTCCCGAGTCTCGAGGTGGCGCAGGCGCTGAACCAGAAGCTGGCCCGGTACGGGGATCTGAACAGCGACGGCAGGCCCTCCCTGCGGCTCTCCGCCCGGGATCTGACGAGGATGGCGCTCGACACCTCGCCGAAAATCCTGGTCGTGCCTGCGCATGCCTGGACGCCCCATTTCAGCGTGTTCGGGGCCAACTCCGGATTCGACACGGTGGAGGAATGCTTCGGGGATCAGGCGAGCCAGATCCATTGCCTGGAGACCGGCCTCTCCAGCGACCCGGCCATGAACTGGCGTCTGAGTCGGCTGGACCGCTACACGCTCATCTCCAACTCCGACTCCCACGCGGCCCAGCGGATCGGCCGCGAGGCGAATGTCTTTGACTGCGAGCCAGGCTACGACCCGATCGCCTCAATCCTCCGGACCAAGGATGCCCGGCGATTCCTCTACACCATCGAGTTCTTCCCGGAAGAGGGGAAATACCACTACGACGGCCACCGGCTCTGCAAGGTGCGCGTTTCACCCGAGGAGGCGGCCCGGCAGGGCAACCGCTGCCCGGCCTGCGGGAGGAAGGTGACGGTGGGGGTGATGCATCGGGTCGCCGAGCTGGCCGACCGGCCGGAGGATTACCGTCCCGCGCAGGAGATCCCCTTCAGGCATCTGGTCCCGCTGGACCAGATCATCGCCGAGGCGCGCGGGGTGGGGGTGGGGACCAAATCGGTCGAGCAGGAGTACCTGGATCTGGTGCAGCGGGTCGGGACAGAGCTGGAGATCCTGCTGGAGCTGCCGGAGGAGGCCCTGCGCAAGCAGCTGTCGCCCCGGCTCCTCGACGGGATCCTGCGGGTGCGCAGGTCCCAGGTGGAGATCCTGCCGGGATACGACGGGGAGTATGGAGAGGTGAAGATCTTCAAGGAGGGACAGGAGTCGGCTGGGGAGAAGCAGCTGACCCTGTTCGAGTAGGCGGCGATGAAGGCCCTCTTGGCTTTAGAGGACGGCACCGTCTTCCACGGGGAGTCGTTTGGGGCTGCCGGTGAGGTGGCGGGGGAGGTGATCTTCAACACCTCCATGACCGGCTATCAGGAGATCCTGACCGATCCCTCGTACAAGGGGCAGATCGTGACGATGACCTACCCTCTGATCGGCAACTACGGGGTGAACAAGAGCGATGTGGAGTCGGCAAAGCCCCAGGTGGAGGGATTCGTCATCCGGGCGCTCAGCCCGGTCGCCTCCAGCTGGCGCAAGGAGGCGACGCTGGAGGAATGGCTGAAGGCGCACGGCACGGTGGCCATCCAGGGGGTGGATACGCGGGCCCTGACGGTTCTGCTGCGCGAGAAAGGGGCCCTGAAGGGAATCCTCTCGACGGCGGACCTGGATCCCGCGCGGCTGGTGAAAAAGGCGAAGGAGTCGCCCGGGCTGCTGGGGCGGGACCTGGTGAAGGAGGTGACGTGCGGCGAGATCCATGCGTGGAGTGAGGAAATCCCAAAGGGGTCTGACCCCAAAAGCCATTCCGGGGTCAGACCCCATGTGGCGGCGGTGGACTGCGGGATGAAGGCCCACATCCCCCGGATGCTGACCCAGGCCGGGTGCCAGGTGACCGTGGTCCCCGCGACGGCGACCGCCCGCGAGATCCTGGAGATGAAGCCGGACGGGCTGTTCCTCTCCAACGGGCCCGGCGATCCGGAAGGGATGCCCTATCTCGTCTCCGCGGTCCGGGACTGTGTGGGCCGGCTGCCGATCTTCGGGATCTGCCTGGGGCACCAGATCCTGGGGCTGGCCCTGGGAGGCAAGACGTACAAGCTCAAGTTCGGTCACCACGGAGCAAACCATCCGGTCATGGATCTGGCGACCGGCCGCGTCGAGATCACCGCGCAGAACCATGGCTTCTCGGTGGATCCCGATTCGATCCCGGGGGGAGCGGTGGAGGTTACCCATCGGAACCTGAACGACAAGACCTGCGAGGGGATGCGCCACCGGGAGCAACCGGTCTTCTCGGTCCAGTACCATCCGGAGGCCTCCCCCGGCCCGCATGATTCCCGGCATCTCTTCAGGAGATTCGTCCGGATGATGGAGACGGGGGTGGCGCCATGAAGAGACTGTTGTTGGCGGGAGCGGGGCTCGTCCTGGCGCTGGCGATTTTCCTGATCTGGAGCAGGGCGATCCACCACGAGAATTCGCTTCCGCCGGAATCGCCCCCGGCTCCCGCCGAGCCAGCCGGTCCGGTCCCCGTGCCGGTGGTTTCACCGGAGGAGCAGCCGGCACGCGAGACAACCCCGCCCCGGCCCACGGCACCGGTCCAGGTCCGTTTCGAGGCGCCGGCGTCAGCGCCGTTCGGGCAGGGCACCCCGGTGGTCCTCGTGGTTGAAAGCGACCCGAAGGCCTGGCCGGAGAGCGTGGAGGGGGAGGTCACGCTGGAGCTTCTCCTGCGGCTGCCGGTGGGGGTCCGGCTGGAGTCCGACGGCTGGGCCGGCGTGGAGCTGCCGGCAGAGGAGAAGGATGATCGGAGCGGACCGTGGTCCCTCTTCGAGCGGAAGATCTCCGTTCGGATCCCGGCGGGGGAGATCCCGCTGGTCGTGGCCCGGGAGGCCATCTCGCTGGCCGTCATCGAACAGGGGACCAACTGGATCATGACCGTCCGCGCCCGTCTGGTGAGCGGCTCCGAGGCCTGGCAGAGTTTCGGCGTCCTCTTCGCCACCGTCCAAGCAGGTCAAGCAGAGTTCCACACGGTTCCCCGCCCCACAGGGAATGCCTAAGAGAACCGACCTCAAGAAGATCCTGATCATCGGATCCGGCCCCATCATCATCTCCCAGGCCTGCGAGTTCGATTACTCCGGGACCCAGGCCTGCAAGGCCCTGCGCGAGGAGGGCTACTCGGTGGTTCTGGTCAACTCCAATCCCGCCACCATCATGACCGATCCGGAGTTTGCCGATCGGACCTACGTGGAGCCGGTGACCGCGGAGGCGGTGGAGAAGGTGATCCTTCGGGAGAAGCCGGATGCGCTCCTGCCCACGCTGGGTGGGCAGACCGGCCTCAACGTGGCGATGCAGCTCGCCCAGTCCGGCGTGCTGGAGCGCTGCGGGGTTGAGATGATCGGGGCGAACGCGCAGGCGATTGCCAAGGCGGAGGACCGGGAGCTGTTCAAGCAGACCGTGCTGGCGCACGGGCTGGACGTTCCCCGCAGCGGGGTGGCGCACAGCCTCGATGAGGCGCGCCGGGTCGCCGAGGAGATCGGCTTCCCGGTCGTGGTGCGGCCCGCCTTCACGCTGGGAGGGACCGGCGGAGGGGTGGCGTACAACTGGGAGGAGTTCCAGAGGACCGCGGAGATGGGCCTGAGCCTGAGCATGGTCTCCGAGATCCTCATCGAGGAGTCGGTGGAGGGGTGGAAGGAGTTTGAGTTGGAGGTGATGCGGGACCGGAAGGACAACGTCGTGATCGTCTGCTCGATCGAGAACCTGGACCCCATGGGAATCCACACGGGGGATTCGATCACGGTCGCCCCGACCCAGACCCTGACCGACAAGGAACTCCAGGCGATGCGCAGCGACGCCATCACCGTGATCCGCGCCATCGGCGTGGAGACGGGGGGATCGAACATCCAGTTCGCCGTCCATCCGGAGACGGGCCGGCGGGTGGTGATCGAGATGAACCCGCGCGTCTCCCGGTCGTCCGCGCTGGCCTCGAAGGCCACGGGCTTCCCGATCGCCAAGATCGCGGCGAAGCTGGCGGTCGGCTACACGCTGGACGAGATCCCCAACGACATCACGAAGAAGACCCCGGCCTGCTTCGAGCCGACGCTGGACTACTGCGTGGTGAAGATCCCCCGATGGGCGTTTGAGAAGTTTCCGGCCGCGGATCCCACGCTCACCATCCAGATGAAGTCCGTCGGGGAGGCGATGGCGATCGGCCGGACCTTCAAGGAGGCGCTGCAGAAGGGCCTCCGGTCCCTGGAGATCGGGCGGGCGGGGTTGGGAGCCGATGGGAAGGACGCCCCCGCCCCCGATCTGGACGAGCTCAGGAGGAAGCTCCACACCCCCAACGCCGACCGGATCTTCGCCCTGCGGCTGGCCATGCAGGCGGGGATGTCCAACGAGGAGATCCATCGGCTCACCCGGATCGATCCCTGGTTCCTGCAGGAGATCCGCCAGATCGTCGATCTGGAGCAGGAGCTAAAGGGGTCAGACCCCTTCAAAAGGGGTCTGACCCCAACACGTTTTGACCCGGGGCTGCTCCTCAAGGCGAAGCAGTACGGCTTCAGCGACAGGCAGCTTTCCTTTCTCTGGGGCAAGCCGGAGCTTCAGATCCGGAAGTGGCGGTTCGGGCTGGGCGTGCGGCCGCGCTTTTATCCCGTGGACACCTGCGCTGCGGAGTTCGAGGCGTACACGCCTTACTACTACTCCACGTATGAGCGTGTTCCGGAAAACCTAGCGGGGTCTGACCCCTTCGGCTCCACCCCATCTTTAAGAGAGGGTCAGACCCCAGCAGGGGTTAAGAAGGTGATGATCCTGGGCGGCGGCCCCAACCGGATCGGGCAGGGGATCGAGTTTGACTACTGCTGTGTCCGGGCGGCCTTTGCCCTCCGGGAGGCCGGCTGCCGGACGATCATGGTCAACTCCAACCCGGAGACCGTCTCCACCGACTACGACACCTCCGACGTCCTGTACTTTGAGCCGCTGACCTTCGAGGATGTGCTGAACATCGTGGACGAGGAGAGGCCGGACGGGGTGATCATCCAGCTCGGCGGGCAGACGCCGCTCAACCTCGCGCTGGCGCTGGATCAGGCTGGCGTTCGGATCCTGGGGACCTCCTCGGAGGCGGTGGATCGGGCGGAGGACCGCAAGAAGTTCAGCCAGCTCATCGAGAAGCTGGGCCTGAAGCAGCCGCCCAACGGGACCGCCCACGAGGGCGGCGAGGCGCTTGCCATCGCCCGGCGGCTCACCTTCCCGGTTCTGGTGCGGCCCTCCTATGTGCTGGGGGGGCGGGCCATGGAGATCGTCTACGACGAGGAGGGGCTCGCCTTTTACATGGCGCATGCGGTCCAGGCCTCCCCGGAGCATCCGGTGCTGGTGGACAAATTTCTGGAGGATGCGATCGAGGTGGACGTGGATCTGGTGGCGGACGGCCAGGAGGCGCTGATCGGAGGGATCCTCGAGCACGTGGAGGAGGCCGGGGTTCACTCGGGGGACGCGGCGATGGTCCTGCCTGCGCACACCCTGCCGGCGGCCGTGCTGGATCAGATCCGGGATGCGAGCCGGCGCCTCGCGCGGGAGCTCCAGGTGCGCGGGCTCATGAACATCCAGTTTGCCGTCAAGGACGGCCAGGTGTACGTGCTGGAGGTAAACCCCCGCGCCTCCCGGACGGTCCCCTTTGTCTCGAAGGCCGTCGCGGTTCCCCTCGTGAAGCTCGCGACCCTGGTGATGACCGGCTCTCGCCTCCGGGAGTTGGGCTTTACGCAGGAGGTTCGCCTGCCGTTTACGGCGGTCAAGGAGTCGGTCTTCCCCTTCGCCCGGTTCTTCGGGGTGGACATCATCCTGGGGCCGGAGATGCGCTCCACCGGCGAGGTGATGGGGATCGACACCACTTTCGGGATGGCCTTTGCCAAGTCGCAGATGGCGACCTATCAGAAGGTGCCGCTGGAGGGAACGGTCTTCCTGAGCGTCAAGGACCGGGACAAGCCGGCGGCTCTGGGGATTGCGCGCCGGCTGGTTCAGCTGGGATTCCAGATCGTCTCGACGCGCGGGACGGCGGCCGCCCTGCGCCAGCACGGGGTGCAGGCGGGGGAGGTCAAGAAGATCTACGAAGGCCGGCCGGATGTCCTGGATTTCCTGCGCGATTCGAAGGTGGACCTCATCATCAACACCCCGGCGGGGAAGGCGACCAAGGAAGACGAGACCAAGATCCGCTCCCTGGCCGTGTCGCGGGGGATCCCCTGTGTGACCACCATCCCGGGCGCCCAGGCCCTGGTCACGGGGATCGACGCCCTCAAGAACCAGGGGTACGGCGTCTGCTCCCTCCAGGAATGGCATGAGCGGATCCGGGCGGGGCAGAGCTCCGGCTCCAGCAGGAGCGGGCCGGTCGCGGTGGCCAGGAGCTGAGGACCCGCGTGAAGCCGCTGCCGCGCGGGATGGTGCAGGAACGGGCGCACGTCCTTCTCCACCGGAGGATCGCGGCGGACCACCATCTGCTCAGAATCCACTCCCCCCGGGCCGCGCGGCGGGCCGAGCCGGGGCAGTTCATCCACATCCTCTGCGGGGAGAGTGGACCGGGCACAGCGGGCCGGGGACAGTCCCCCTCGGGTACAGCCCCCTTTTTGAGGAGGCCCCTCTCGCTGTTTGATGCCGATCCGGTTCGGGGGTTCATCGAGGTGATCTACAAGGTGGTCGGATTGGGAACGGCCTCCCTGGCGCGGGTTCCGGTCGGCGCACGGGTCGATTTCCTCGGGCCCCTGGGAAGGCCCTTCCTCCCCCCCGAAGGAGGAGAGACGCTTTTCCTCGTGGGGGGAGGGGTCGGGATTCCTCCGCTGTACTTTCTGGCTAAAAAGCTGAAGGGGTCTGATCCCTTGAAAAGGGGTCAGACCCCCGTTGGGCTCGAGGTCTTTCTGGGGGCGCGGACCAGGGGCTGGGTGATCTGCGCCTCCGCCTTCTCGCGGCTCGGGATTCGGGTCGGCGTGGCGACCGATGACGGCTCGTGGGGGTGGCGCGGCAGCGTGGTGGATCTCCTTCGCAGGCGCCTGCGGGCGAGGGGACGCAACGGTAGTGTGGCCCTCTGCGTCTGCGGGCCCACCCCCATGATGGCTGCGGCGGCGGCGCTGGCCAGGCAGGCGCGCATGCCGGCGCAGGTATCGCTGGAGGAGCGCATGGGCTGCGCCATGGGCTGCTGCATGGGATGCGTGGTGGAGATGGCGACCCAGCCCAAAAACAGCCACGCCCGGTTCCAGCGGGTCTGCACGGAGGGCCCTGTGTTCGATGCGCGGGAGATTCTCTGGAGAAACCCTCGTGGGGTCTGACCCCAAAAGGCCTTTAGGGGTCAGACCCCGTCAGGTTGATCTTTCAGTCCACCTGGGGAGGTTCCGGCTCCAGAACCCTATCCTCGTCGCCTCCGGCACGTTCGGTTACGGAGAGGAGTACCATCGGCTCTACGACGTCAACATCCTGGGCGGGATCGTCACCAAGTCGATTTCCTTAAAGCCCCGGCCGGGCAACCCCGCCCCGCGCATCTACGAGACCCCTTCGGGGATGATCAACTCGATCGGCCTGCAGAATGTGGGGCTGGCAGCGTTCCTGAAGGAGAAGCTTTCCTTCCTCCGGCGGCTCAAGGGCCCGCGGGTCATCGTGAATCTGATCGGGGAGCGGGCATCGGAGTATGCGGAGCTGGCGCGCCGGCTGGAGGAGGCGGCCGGTGTGGATGCCCTGGAGCTCAACCTCTCCTGCCCGAACTGCGAGCGGGGCGGGATGGAGTTCGGCGTGGACCCGAAACTCACGGCGGAGGTGGTGGCCCGCGTGCGGAAGGTGACCCGCAAGATGCTGATCGCCAAGCTTTCGCCCAACGTGACCGACATGGTGCCGGTTGCGCGGGCAGCGGCAGAGGCCGGCGCCGACGCCCTGTCGCTCATCAACACGATCCTCGCGGTGGCGGTGGATCCGAACAGCTGGCGGCCCCGGATCGCCACGGTGACCGGCGGATTGAGCGGGCCGGCGGTGAAGCCGATCGCCCTTCGCATGGTCTGGCAGATCCACCGCGCGATTCCCCAGGTGCCGCTCATCGGAATCGGTGGTATCATGACCGCCGAGGACGTTGTGGAGTTCATGCTCTGCGGGGCCAGCGCCGTGCAGCTCGGCACAGTCAACTACGTCCATCCCAAGGCCCCGGTGGAGATCCTGGGGGCCTTAAGACGCTACCTTCAGAGGAAGAAGCTCTCCGGCCCGGCTGGGCTGGTCGGGAAGCTCAAGGCACCGCAGCGCTTGAGGGGCGTGCCGGCGGTGGTGGCGGGGTGACCGCCGCGGAGCGGCTCATCGTGGCGCTGGACGTCGAACGGCTGGAAGAGGCCGAACGGCTCGTCGGGCGGCTTGTCCCGCTGGGGGTGACCCACTTCAAGGTTGGGCTGGCGTTGTTCACCCAGGCCGGGCCTCGTGCGGTGGAATTGGTGCGCCGGGGCGGGGGAAAGGTATTCCTGGATCTCAAGTTCCACGACATCCCCAACACGGTTGGGAAGGCCGTGGAGGCGGCAGCCCGGCTGGGCGTCTGGATGATGAATGTGCACATTCAGGGGGGAACCGCCATGATGCGGCGGGCCCTGGCGGCCAGGCAGGAGGTTCGCGTTCCGGAAGCAGCTCCTCTCCTGGTGGGGGTGACGATCCTGACCTCCATGGCGGATCGGGATCTGGCGGACTTGGGCCTGCGCAAGACCCTCAAGGACCAGGTCCTCTACCTGGCCAAGCTGGCCAAATCGGCCGGATTGGACGGGATCGTCGCCTCAGCCCAGGAGGCCAACGTGATCCGCTGGGCCTGTGGCGACGGATTCCTCATCGTTACTCCTGGAATCCGGCCCGGCGGGAAGGAAGCCGATCTGCTGACTGGAACGGGCGGGGCCGGCCGGCGATCCGATGACCAGCAGCGGACCGCCAACCCCCGGGAGGCGATCCGGGCGGGGGCGGATTATCTGGTGGTGGGCCGGCCGATCGTGGAGAGTCCCCAGCCGGAGCAGGTGGCGCGCGAGATCCTCGCGGAGATGGAGGAGCATTAGTCCAGGATGCGTCCCAGCGAGGTGATCCGCCTGTTCCGTGGATGCCATGCGTGGCTGGAGGGGCACTTCGTCCTCTCCAGCGGGCTGCACAGCCACGAATACCTTCAGTGCGCCATCATCCAACAGTACCCCACCCTGATCAACCGCCTCTGTCAGGCCCTGGCGGAACGTTTCATCGGGGATGAGGTCACCTGCGTCGCCTCCCCTGCCCTGGGAGGGATCATCGTCGGCTACGAGACGGCGCGCCACCTGGGTGCCCGTGCCATCTTCGCCGAGAGGCAGGACGGGGTGCTGAAGTTCCGGCGGGGATTCGAGGTCAACCCAAAGGACCGCGTTCTGATCATTGAGGATGTGGTGACGACGGGCGGGTCGGTGGAGGAGCTGGTGGCCCTCATCCAGGACGCCGGGGCCACACTGATCGGCGTGGGCGCGCTGGTGGACCGGTCCGGCGGCTGGGTCTCCTTTGACGTCCGCTACCACGCACTCCTGAGCATCAACCTCAAGACCTTCCCGCCCTCGGACTGCCCCCTCTGCAAGGAGGGAGTCCCCTTAAGCAAGCCGGGCAGCCGGGGCCTTTAGCCGGTTTTATGGTTTCCCGCCGGTAGCTCCTTCAGCAATTCCCGGACGTTCGCCTCAACCTCGTCCCGGATCCGGCGCACCGCCTCCAGCGGCTGATCCTTCGGATCGGGGATTTCCCATTGGATGAAGCGCCTCGTCCGCGCGACCGGACAGGCGTCTCCGCAGCCCATCCCCACCACGACGTCGAAGGTCCCTTCCGGAAACGCATCCAATCCCTTGGGCCGATTTCGACCGATCTCTAACCCCACCTCCCGCAGGACCTGCGCCACGATGGGATGCACAGAGGCGGCTGGGCGGGAACCGGCGCTATAGACTTCCAAACCCGCCGGCGCCCACCTCTTTGCAAACGCCTCCGCCATCTGAGACCTTCCGGCATTCTCCACACAGACGAACAGTATCCGCAGCATCTCTAAGACGGGTGCTTGAATGACTGCTGCAAGCCGGAAATCCAGCCTACAACACAGTTTCTAACTCCCACGTTTCTTACATCAATGTGGAGCGTCCCGTAGGGCAATCGCCGCACAGGGCGTTTTCCATTGCTGCTTCGGCTGATCGCCCGTTGGGATCGGTTGAAGTGTCGAAGCGGAATTCCCGTGGTGCGAGACCAAAATCTTTTGGCCTTCTGCTCCTGCACATGGGGATGGAGATGGATTCGAGCTGAGATCCTTTTTGGAGGGACCCTACAGATTTCCCGGAAGAAACGCATCATGAGCTGAACCATCGCGGGGTCCGTGTTGCTGAAACGGAGGCTCCACCGGTTGGATTTTGCACCCTCAGCCCAGTACAACGCAGCTCCTACGAGTTTCAGATCTCGGGGGCTCAGTGTTCGAATTTCGCTGGCCGCAGCCGTCACCGCTCGCTCCGATCGCTCCCTCGCCTGCAGGACGCGCCATTTGTTGTAGCGGATAAGATCCTCGGACCACGGCAGCTGGTTCTTCGTCATGAGGTGTTTCCGGACCGCCCGAGACAGGCGGCAGTTCTTAAACCAGCTCGAAAGGGTACTCTTGGGGACGCCGAGGCAGCGATGGATCTCGTTGTAGCTGTTGCCTTGCCGACGGAGATCGATGGCTAGAGCTTTGTCTGTCCCAGCCATTTTCCGGAGAAGATGGTGCCGAGGGCCGGACTCGAACCGGCGACGCGCGGATTTTCAGTCCGCCGCTACTACCAACTGAGCTACCTCGGCGTACCTCATTCATTCTATCACTGGTTCTTGCGAAGGGTGTCTGCACTTCTTTCTGTATGGCCGCGTGCCGGATACGCCGCCAGTATAGGAGACGGAAGTCTACATGTCGATGGGGAGGGGAAGGGGTCACCCCGAGGTTCCTAAGGCTGTTACTTGGTGGCGGACTTGCAGACGAGGACCCGGCAGGGGGCGTTGCGGATCACGTATTCCGTGGTGGGGCCGAGCCACGCGGCGGCCCCCTTGCGGTAGGAGGTTCCCATGATGATGAGGTCGAAGTCCTTTTCCCTGCTCAGGTCCAGGATCGCCTCGCCCGCTGACCGGGCCTGGAGCAGGCGCGTGGAGACCGCCACGTCGAACTCCCGGCCGATCGCCTGAGCCCTCTTGAGCGCCGCGTCCGCTTCCGCCAGGCGGTCCGGGAGGAAGGTATCCAGCGGCAGGGCGGATGGAATCTCGATCACGTAGAGGGCGGTGACCTCAGCGGCGCGGGCCTTGGCCAGCTCGCACGCCATCTGCAGGTTCTCCGCGTAGCCGCCTCCCAGGGTCGGCACGAGGATGCTCCTGGTAACCAGGGTCTGGAATTCGGGAACCTGGACCCGCTCGATCTCGACGCTGGCTGTGGCCGCAATCTTCTGCTTCTTGCGGTAAGCCAGATAGGCGGCCAGCCCCAGGCCCATCCAGAGGAAGCCCAGGTTCCGCCCGGCCGGCTTGGTGATGACGACGTCCACCCACACACCGAAGGTCGCCAGCAGGCCGATGATGGCGGTGACGGGCAGCTTCTTCCCCGCGACGGCAAGGTTGAAGGGGATCCTGAATGGCCGCTCCAGATCCGGCTTGCGCACCCGAAGCCCCAGCAGAGAGAGGTGAGCAAGCGCGAAGGCCAGCATGGCGCCGAAGTTGTAGAGATCGGCAATAAAGGTCAAGCGCCTGGCGATAAGAACAACCAGCCCAGCCAGGGCGGCGAAGAGCGCCAGCGAGATGTACGGCGTCCGGAACTTGGGATGAAGGCGGTAGAAGAGCCGAGGGAGTTGGTAGTACTCTCCCATGGCAAACGTCAGGCGGGAGGCGCCCACCAGCCCGGCGTTGGCGGCGACGAACAGGATGGTCGCACCCAGGATGCCTATCCAGGGGGCCAGGAAACCGCTGCCCACAGGAAGGGCCGCGGCGATCCCGGCCAAAGGGTCTTGCAGGTATTCGGTGGCCAGGACCTTCGGATGCATGGCGGAGAGGGCGATCGTGGAGATGCCGAAGTACATGACGAACAGCGCTAGCATAGTGAAGAGCGTAGCCTTGGGCAGAGTCCTGCCTGCATTCCGGGCTTCTCCCCCCAGCTGGGCGATCGACTCAATGCCGATGTAGGCCACCATGGCCATGGAGACCCCTTTCCAGAACTGGGGCCACGTGGGGGACCAGTCCACATTTGGGACGCCGATCTTCATGAACTCGATCAGGTGCGGGATGTTCAGCAGGAATAGACCGCCGATCACGATGATGGTCAACTGGGTGGCGATGTCGAAGACGCACAAGAGCAGCGAGATCCGAGTGGATTCCTTAATCCCAAATATGTTGATGGCCAGCAGGATCCCCAGGATGCCGAGGGTGAACGGGATGTTCGCCAGGCCTTCTTTCAGGACCGGGAAAAAGTAGGAGAGGTACGGCCCCACGGTGAAGGCGGAGATAGCGATCGTCACAATGTAGTCCAGCAGCAGGGCCCAGCCGGCGATGAAAGAGACGAGGTCATTGAAGGCGTGGCGGGCAAAGCTGGCGGAGCCGCCCGCCTCCGGCAGGGCGGAAGCCATCTCCGCGTAGGTCAGCGTGGTGCAGAAGAAGGCGATCCCCGCCAGCGCCAGGGCGAGGGGGGTGGCCCCCAACGCGTACAGCGCGGTGACGCCCAGCGCGTAGTAAATGGAGGAGCCGACGTCGCTGTAGCCGAGCGCAAAAAGGTCGCGGACCCTCAGGACACGCAGCAGCCCGCCCCGCTCCATCTGGACGATGTGGTGCGGCCTTTGGGTCTCGTCTGAAAGGTCAAATTCCCGTTCGTTCGCCATGGATCCCTCTAAAATGCGCAAACCCCCCGGAGAGGTGCCTCCGGAGGGCCACCAAACTGCAAGCCGGTTTCAAAACCGGCTCTATATTAGGACGACGGAACAGCCACGTCAAGAACGGCAGATTCACTGTCAGGTTCACAATGCCCGTTTGTGGGAGACATGTTGTTGTCATCGCCCGGGGGCGGGGCGGCAGGAGGTGAACGGTGAGCGAGTTCAACCCAAGGCGTATCGGTGCAAACCCGGAGGCTGTCCGTGCCTTGGCAATTCAATGCCGCCCGGCAAGGGGGAAACCTCTCGGCGTCAAAGATCCGGAGAATCCCATCGGACTTCCCGGGTGTCTTTCCGGGGACGGCCCCGGCCATCGGGCAAATCCATCGACTCCTCCTGCGGTTGGGGGAGCCCACAGGGGAGTGCTCGCAGCACAATGTATCCTGAGCGGGTTATGCGTGAAGTCCATTGATGAGACCGGCTCGAGTAAATTAGAGCATCGGGAACCTGATCGGGGCGCGCAAAGTCCAGAGAGGCAGGTGCCGCGCGGGATGTCAGCAGGGCGTTAGTGGAGCAAGCAGCCGGGGCGTCTGACGTTTTCGCAACTCATTGCTGGATAAACGGGGCCGACGGGACGACTTCGGAGCTCCCCTTGACATTAGAGTTGTCTCTAAGGTGTATACTCCCTGGTGGAAGGAGAAAAAGGTGGCTGGAATACCGGTAGGTCAGATTGCCCGAAGGGCTCAGGTTGATGCCTGGACGGTGCGGTTCTATGAGAAGGAGCATCTGCTGCCTAAAGCCAGGCGAAGCAGCTCCGGCTACCGGCTCTATGAGCCGGAGGTCGCAGACCGGATCCGGTTCATCAAGAAGGCGCAGCATCTGGGCTTGAGCCTCAAGGAGATCCGGGAGATCCTGCAGCTTTCCGATCAGGGGCGGTGTCCCTGCGGGCATGTGGAGCAGGCCTTAAGAAGCAAGGTCAGGGAGCTTCGCGCCAAGATTGAGGATCTGAAAACTGTGGAGGCTCGCATCCTTGAGGTGCTTCGGTCGCCGGTTCGAAAACCGTCGGCCGGCAAGGGTGCCATCTGCCAGAGGATTGAGCAGCACCAGGGCCCAAGCTGTTGTCCCTCAGGGTCGCAGCAGGTCCAATGGGTCAAAGAAGACAGGAGGAGAGCAAAATGAGAAAGTGGATCGCCATGCTGACGCTTGCCGTATTGCTGGGCGGGACGGTCGGGTACGTCGTTTACGCGAAGGCCTGTGATATGAACGGCGGCAAGTGCTGTGGCCAGTGTTCTCGGGAGAAAAAGTAAGGACCTTCAGCCGGCCCAGTTGCCCTTAGTGATGATGCTTTCCCTCCTCATGGGTATGGCCAGCCTCTGAATGAGCAGGGGCTCCGGCAGCGCCTGCTGCGCCGGACTCCACGACCGTCACCTTCTTGATGGCGATCAGGTGCACGCCGTTTCGCTCCGTCACCGTTCCTTCGGCGGTCACATTCTTGGCTGCCAGGGGAGCAAGTGTCTGATTCGCGGGCCCATGCTCGCTCCCCATCGCCAGGTACACCTCATCGCCCGATAAAATCCCCACCGGAAGCCCGGAGGTGATGCACTTCTGGGCGCATTCCCGGTGGCCGGGCCCTTTAAGACCCTCGCCCAGGTAGCAAGCCAGATCCACCACTTCACCGGTCACGACCTGAATCGCTCCGCCGTGTTCCTGGCCGCCATGGCTTTCTCCTTCATGGGCAACTGCAAACCCAGCAAGCATCGTAAGACCAACGATTGTCATCGCAGGCACCCACTTTTTCATGATTTTGTCCTCCGTTGTTTAGCGCGTATCATTTACGAAACGCTTAATGCACGTGGTTTGGTGCCTCTTCTCCATGGTCGATCACTTCGATCCCACCGGACCGGCCGTAGCTGCCACCCACGCCGAACTCGTACACCATGCGCCCTCCCAAATGAGCGCTGAAGGCCAGGATCCCGCAGGCTAAGCCCAGTAACCCCCACGTCATCCACTGACCGCGACGGCTCAAGGCATCCCTCTTCAGAAGCCGCCATCCGACGATCGCAACCGCCAGGGCTAACACCACGTATCCCAGCCGTTCATGCAGGCTCATGATCTG
>CAYJQV010000008.1:0-49140 GCA_964372395.1 uncultured Planctomycetia bacterium
GTGGACCGGAGGGGATTCGGCGCCCTCCGTCCCTCGCTGCCGCTCGGGACTCCGGGTCGGCCATCCGCCCCTCCCGAGGATATCGGTCCTCCCGTGAGGTCGGACCGACCCTGAACGAATACAGGTCGGGGCTCCCCTTCGAATCCCTGGAAGGTGTGGACCGGAGGGGATTCGAACCCCTGGCCTCGTGAGTGCGATTCACGCGCTCTCCCAGCTGAGCTACCGGCCCAGGTTCCTTGCGATGGATCACGACTTGCCGCTGGCGGCTCGAATGAGGTTGGAGAGCTCCTCCGCATCAGTAGACCGCCGGCTGATCTCCTCCCAGGTCACCAGCTGCTTGAGGTAAAGCTCCGTGTAAGACTGATTCATCGTCCACATGCCGAACTTTTTCCCCGTCTGGATGACCGACCGGAGCTGCTGGAGCTCGTTCTCCCGGATGAGGTTGGCGACGGAAGGGGTGACCGCCATCACCTCGCAGGCCGGCACCCTTCCCTGCCCGCCGGCCCGCGGCAGAAGATACTGGACCACGACGCCCACCAGCACCAGGGAAAGCTGAAGGCGGATCTGTTGCTGCTGGTAAGGCGGGAAGACATCCACGATGCGCTGAATGGCGTGGATCGCGTCCGATGTGTGCAGGGTGGTCAGGACCAGGTGCCCGGTCTCCGCCAGGGTGAGGGCGGCGGACATGGTGTCGAGGTCCCGCATCTCGCCGATCATGATGACGTCCGGATCCTCCCGGACCAGATGCCGCAGGGCCTCGTGAAACGAGACGGTGTCCACGCCGACCTCCCGCTGGTTGATGGTCGCCTTCTTGTGGCGATGGAGGTATTCGATCGGATCCTCCACGCAGAGGATGTGGCAGTTGCGCCGGCCGTTGATGGTTTCGAGCATCGCCGCCAGCGTGGTGGATTTTCCGCAGCCGGTGGGGCCGCTCACGATGAAGAGGCCGGTCGGCCGGCTCGCAAAATCGTTCAGGATCTCGGGCAGGCCGAGCTCGCGGATGGAGGGGATCTCGAAGGGGATCACCCGGACGGCGGCGGCGACCGACCCCCGCTGACGGTAGAGATTGACCCGGAAGCGGGAGAGCCCCCGGATGCTGTAGGCGGTGTCCAGCTCCCGATCCTGCGTGAAGCGGGCAATCTGCTCCGGCAGGAGCATCTGGAAGGCGAGGGTCTCCGTTTCTTCGGAGGTGAGGGGAGAACCGGCCAGCGGCGCGAGGACGCCGTCAATCCGAAGCTGGGGTGGCAGGCCGACGGTCAGGTGAAGGTCGCTTGCCCTGCGATCAACGGCAGTCTTGAGGAGCTCCTGGATGGAGGACATGTCCGGGAAGGCGGCTACTGATCCCGGAGGGGATGGTTTCCGCCGAATGCCCTTCCGTTAAAGGCCTCATTTACCTCGACCGTCATGTTGTTGTACCCGCCCCCGCCCGTCCGGGTGGCGCGGGCGGTGAAGGTGGTCGCGGCGACTGCCGCGGTCGAGAAATCCCAGTCGGTGTTGGTTGTTCCTCCTGGATCGGGATCGGAGAGGTAGCGCCGGGCCACGAGGTCCTCCCGGAGGCGGCCGTAGGTGGCCTCATCCAACCGGTACATCCTTTCGGCCTCGAAGACGGCGGCCAGAACCGACTGGGCGTCCCTGACCCTGCCCCGCTCTACAGCCCTTGAGAAATTGGGCACGGCCACTGCGGCCAGGATGCTCAGGATCACGATGGCGACCAGAAGCTCAAGGATGGTGAAGGCGGATGAAAGGCGTGAGCCAGCCGCTCGCATCGGCACGTTCCCCTTTCGTTGGCTGAACAAAGCTTGAGGCCCGCGGGAGGTGTCCGCGAGCCCCCTGCTTTTGACGGCCTGGCGGCCTGGTGCGCTCAGGCGCCGGTCCGGGTGAAGGTCCTTCGGCCTTCGTTCGTGGTGGTCCCGGTGACCGTGATGCCGGCTGCTGCGCCGGTTCCCGTTGCCACGACGTGCACTGCAGTGCCGCCGACGACCGGGGCAGCGAACGTGTAATTGGCACTGGTCGGCGTGGAGACCAGAAGATCCGCATACGCGGCCGTGAAGACGTTGTTCTCCTGGTAGTACAGCAGCTCCGCCGTCAGGACCGCTCCGATGATGTTCTCGGCCTCGGCGACGCGGGAGCGACGGATCATGCGGCCGAACTGGGGAAGCGCAACGGTGGCCAGGATGCCCACGATGATCACGACCACCAAGAGCTCAAGCAGCGTGAAACCCAACGTCCGCGATCGCTTCATTTAACCCTCCTTCGTTTCATGGCGTCTGGCGCCATGTGGTTGCTGAAGTGTATCAAGGCCCAACGGCCTTGTCAATCGGTTCAAACCCCCAAGGCCCCCTTTTCTTCCAGGCCAGCCGGCGGGGAGTGCTCTTTTGCCTCTTTCACCCTTTGATCACCTGCGTCATCTGGAAGATCGGCAGGTACATGGAGATGACGAGGGTTCCGATCACCAGGCCCATCCCGACCAGCATCACCGGCTCGAGGAGCGCAGTCATCCGGGTGACCGCGGTGCCGACCTGCTCCTCGTAATACTTGGCGACCTCCTCCAGCATGTCGGGCAGCTTCCCGGTCTGCTCGCCCACTGCCAGCATCTGGGCCACCATGGGGGGGAAGACATCGGTCTGGGTGAGGGGCTCGACCAGCGGGCGGCCTTCCCGGACGCCGGAGCGCATCTGCTCGATGACGGAGGCCATCACCTTGTTGTCGCAGGTGGTGATGGTGATCTCCAGGGCGTGGAGGATCGGGACCCCGGCGCGCAGCAGGGTCCCCAGGTTGGAGGAGAACTGCTCCGCTGAAGCGCCCTGGAAGATGGGGCCGAAGATCGGCATCTGGAGCTTGAACCGGTCGAGCTGCCACCGGCCCGGCTTGGTCCTGACGTAGTTGGCAAAGAGGAACCCTGCGGCGATCCCGCCGCCCAGCAGGAACAGGATGTATTCCTTCAGCGCGTTGGAGAAGGCGATCACCATGCGGGTCAAGAGCGGCAGCTGGGCTCCGAAGTTGGCGAACATGGCACCGAAGGTCGGGATGATCTTGAGGGTGAAGACAAAGATGGCGGCGATCGCCACACAGAGCAGGATGGCGGGATAGATGAGAGCGGAAACCACCTTCCCCTGGACGGCCCCCATCTTTTCCAGGTGCTGCCCGATCTGTGCCAGCGCCTTGGTGAGCTGTCCTGAGGCCTCCCCTGTTTCGACCAGGCTGATCCAGAAGGGGGAGAAGATGGTGGGATGCTTGGCGATGGCGTCCCGAAAGGTCGATCCGCTTCGGATGTCCCGCGTGATCTCCAGGATGGCGTTGTTGAGCTTCTGCGACCGGATCTGGGTGCCCACCGTTTCCAGGGCGCGCAGGAGCGGAAGGCCCGCTTCCGTCATGGCGGCCAGGGAGCGGGCGAAGATCACCAGATCCGACGACTTGACGCCCTTGTGGAGCCGGCGGGCCCCTGCCCGGAGGGTTGTTGGCCCAAGCTGCTCCTTCTCCCGAATGGAGACGACGAGGAGGTCCCGGTTCTGCAGGATGGCGACCGCTTCGTCCTGCGTCGGGGCCTCCACGGTCCCCTCTTCCGATCGGCCTGACTGCGTTCTGGCCTGATAGGCGAAATGCGGCATCGGTTCAGCCCTCGGTGAGGGTGATGCTGAACACCTCCTCCAGCGAGGTGACCCCGGCAGCGGCCTTCTCCAACCCGCTTTCAAACAGTGTCCTCATCCCCTCCTGGCGGGCAGCCTTTCGGATCTCCTCCGCGGTGGCCCGCTGGGCGATCGCCTGGCGCAGGGGATCGGTCACGCGGAGCACCTCATAGATCGCCGTGCGGCCCCGGTACCCCACGTTGCGACAGGCCGCGCAGCCCTTGGGGCGGAAATACTTGCCAGCCGGCAGCTTGGCCCGCTCCCTGGTGGCCGCATCCGGCTCGAAGGGCTCCCGGCATTCCGGGCAGAGACGGCGGACGAGCCGCTGGGCGATCACCACGAGCAGCGACGGCGAGAGCAGGAACGGCTCGATCCCGAGATCCACCAGCCGGGTGACCGCAGAGGGGGCGTCGTTGGTGTGCAGCGTGGAGAGGACCAGGTGCCCGGTGAGCGCGGCCCGAACGCAGATCTCCGCGGTCTCCAGATCGCGCACCTCTCCCAGCATGATGATGTCCGGATCCTGGCGGAGGAAGGCGCGCAGGCCCGCCGCGAAGGTCAGACCGATGGTGGGCTTGGCCTGCACCTGGTTGATCCCCTCCATCTTGTATTCCACCGGATCCTCGATGGTGAGGAGGTTCCTGGCCGGGCTCTTCAGCCGGGTGAGGATGGTGTAGAGGGTCGTGGACTTGCCGCTCCCGGTGGGTCCGGTGATGAAGATGAGGCCGTACGGGGATCGGATCGTCCGCTCCACATCCTCAAGGGCCCTTCCCTCGAGCCCCAGCACCTTGAAGTCGGTCACCAGGTTCCCTTTGTCCAGGAGGCGGATCACGACCTTCTCCCCGTAAACCACCGGAATCGTCGAGACCCGCATGTCGATGGTGCGCTCGCCGATCTTGACCGTGAATCCCCCGTCCTGGGGAAGCCGCTTCTCGGCGATGTCCATCCGGGCGAGGATCTTGATCCGGGAGACGATGGCGGGCAGGAGGTGGGCTGCCGGAGGATCCACGGCCTGCAGGACGCCGTCAATCCGCAAGCGGATCGAGATCCGGGCCATCTGCGGCTCAATGTGGATGTCGCTGGCCCGGGAGTTGACCGCCTCCAGGATCAGAAGGTCCACGAGGCGGACGAGCTGGGCCTCCCCCGCCTGCTTGCCCAGATCCTCCACGGTGGCCCCGGACTCCGCGGGTCTCCACTCCTCCACCTGCTCCACGGAGCCGGGGGCGGCGCCCTGGGCGGTGGCTTCATCGTAGCTGCCCGCAACCGCCTTTTTCAACAGATCGAGCTTGCCGAAGGCACCCTCGATGCCCCGCTCGATGTCGCCGGGCGTGGCGATGACAGGCCGGATCTGGCATCGGCTGATGCGCCGCAGGTTGTCGATCAAGATGAGATCCAGCGGATCAGCCATGGCCACGGTCAGCTCGTTGTTGGACTTCGCAACGGGCAGGATCAGCTGCTTGCGGACCATCTCCTCGGTGAAGATCCCCTTGAGGGCCGGCAGGGATGCCTGGGTGATGTCCTGCTCGGTCAGCTGTCGGTAGGGCAACCCCAGCTGCCGGCCCAGCACCTCGGCCAGATGCTCCTCCGTGACAAGCTTCAGTGCGACGAGCGCCTCCCCGAGCCTCTTCCCGGTTCCCTTCTGGAGCTGAACGGCCTCCTGGATCTGGGCCTCGGTGACCAGCCCTTCCTTGACGAGGATCTCTCCCAGGCGAAGGTGTGTCTTGAGGGCCATGCGCCTATCGGACGATGTTGTCGACCGTCTCCACGATTGCCCGCTCCTTGAGGATGCGCTTGCGATATCCCTGAAGGTAGAGCTGTTCCTTCTCCGACAGAGGCGTCTGTTCCCTCTCGCGGGCGAAGGCCGGCCGGGGCTCGATGGAATCCTCCTCCAGGATGTGGGGCGTTATAAAGAGGAGGATCTCGGTGTTCTTCCGCTCCGTCTCGCTTCGTTTGAAGGGAAGCCCCACGAGGGGCAGATCTCCCAGGCCCGGCACGCGGCGGTTGGCATCGGTGTTCTCCGCGGAGATGAGCCCGGCGATCATGGCGGTCCCGGAGCTGGGCACCATCACCGTGGTCCGGGCCAGGCGCCGGTTCGGGTCCTGGAACTTGGTGTTGAAGGAGGAGAGGATGACCCGGGAGACCTCCGGCTCGATGATCATCGTGACGTACTTGCCGTCATTGACCATTGGGGTAACCCGCAGGATGGTTCCGACGGTCGTCCGCTCCGGCTCCTCGACGATGGTTCCGGTCTGCGTCTGGGAGGAGGAGGTGACGCCGGTCACCGGCTCGGCGATGATCCGGACCTCCGCCACCTCGCCGGAGAGGGTCAGGAGCCGGGGTCTGGCCAGGAACTTCACGTCCTTTTCCGTCGCCAGGAGTTTGAGAAGGATGCTTGCGTCCTGCATGGAAAAGGTGCCGAGGGTTTTGGTTTGGGTGGCCACGTCCAGCAACCCCAGAGACAGCGGGAAGAAGCTGGTTCTTTTGGGCGGGGTATAGGAGGCGAGCTGGCCGGTGGAGGTGCCGTACTCGATCCCGATGCGCCGCAGCGTGTCCAGCGTCACCTCGAGGACCTCCGCCTCGATGAAGATCTGCTTGGGCTTGGCGTCCAGCTCGGCGACCGTCTCCGCAATGGTCGCCATCCGCCCGGGGATGTCGGTCACAATCAGGGAGTTGGTCCGGGGATCGGCGACCACCGAACCGTGCTCGGTCAGCAGGGAGCGGATGATGGCGAGCAGCCCCCCTGTCCCTGGCTGGCCTGGCTGGCCCGTGCCAGCGGTGGCGCCGGCCCCCGTGGCCCCGGTCGTTCCACCGGTGGTGCCACCTGTAGAGGAGGTACTGGTTGTTCCCCCCTCCCCTTGAAGGGTTTCCCGGATCAGAGAGCCGGAAAGGCCGAAGGTCGGCAGGATCTCGCCGGCCGTGGGGACCACGCGCGCGTACCGGAGCTGGAACACCCGGGTGATCGTCTCCACCTTGGGCGCCCCGGATTCGGTGACGACGTACAGGTTCTTTCCCTGCCTCGTATTGAGCGACAGGTTGTGGGCCCGGAGGATTGCCTCCAGGGCGTCGTGGATCGGGACCCGGTCGAGGTAGAGGGTGATCAGCTTTTCCCGCACCGCCTCGGAGGCGACAAAGTTCATGCCGGACTGCTTGGAGAGCAGCTTCAGCACATCCTCCAGATAAGCCTCGGTGACGTCCATGGAGATGTTCGGCGCCTTGTCCTGGTGCTGGAGCTGGGCATCGGTCGGGGCCGAGGCCCAGAGGGCCACGCCGATCAGGAACGCTGCGGAGAGAGTTCGACGCAGGATCATTTTGCCTCCCATTTTCCGTTTCTCATTCCTTTTGGTCCTTCTGCCTTCTCGGTTCCCGAGGTCGGACAAGGAGCTCCTTGCCATCCACCGAGACGGTGACACCATCCCGCGAGATCGCAAGGATCTTGACCCCGTCCACCACATCGCCGACGGAGCAGGCCTTCCGATTGATGATCGCCTGGGGCTTGGCGACGCCCCAGAAGATCCCCTGCAGCTGCAGCTCCTCTGCGCCGGCGGCCGGCGCCGGGCTGGGAGCGCCGGGCCGCGGGGCTTGGGCGGCCTGCTGCTTTTCCAGCTCGAGCTCACGGATCCTCTCCCTGATCTGGCCCAGCAGATGGCCCGGCAGCTCAAAGGGGTCGCGGCCCGGATTCGGTGGCGCCTTGGAAGGGGCGGGGCTTGGAGTGGCCGCCGGCGTCTCCTCCGAGGGGACCCCTGCCTTGGACGGGGCGGGAAGCGGAAGGAGTCCAGGTCCGGACGGGGATGGGGATTTGGATCGCGTGTTGACCCAGATCAGGCCGAAAAGGACCAGCAGAAGGACGACGGCGAGCTGCTGGACGCGGGTCTTGCTCATCGCTTGATCTCTTTGAGCGCGATCGATGCCACGACAATCCGAACCCGCTGTCGAGCCCATTCCTCCGGTTTCGGGACCTCCAGCTTTTCCGCCGGCGCGGTCCCGCTCGCGAAACTGGACTCCCTGTCGATCGGCTGTCCCATCTCCAGCTCTTCCACCATGAGGAGAGGCCGGTGGCTCTCCGCAGCATCCAGAAAGAGAAGCAGGTTCCGAAAGCTGGCCGTGGCCACCACCTCAATCTGGAGCTTCAGGTAAGGCTCAAGGGGCACCTCGTCGCGGGGCACGACCGATTCGATGTCGAGGCCGTAGTTCGTCGCCAGCCGCGTGATCTCGCTGGTGAGGGCAGGCGTCTCTCCCTGGAGCAGGAGGTCCTTCTCAAGGGCCTTGAGCTGCTTCGAGGAGCTGCCGATCTGCATGAGCAGCTCACAGCGCTGGAGCTCCTCACTCAGCGTCCCGCTCAGCCTCTGCCGCCGCGCAGTCCAGGGTCCCTGGATGAAAACAAAGCCGGTCAGCAGGGTGCCCAGCAGGAAGGCCCCCGTGATGAAGGTCAGGGCCTGTGTCCGTGTGATCCGGTTGAAAAACTCCCCGAGCTGTTCCTGCCAGGCAGGTCCTCCCTTCGGTTTCATCGTGTCACCCTGCGCAGGGGTCCGCCCGACCGGAACTCCGTGTCCCGGAACTTGAGATCCTCGGGGTTCGTGCAGGCGGTGAGGCTGAAATCGGTGGTCTCCTCGGTGAGAAAGCTGCCCCGCTGGACGGAGTCGAGGGAGAAGGCGCTGAAGCCGGCCTTGACGACGGCATTCTCCCTCAGGGCGGCGAGAAAGACGTTGATCCTCTCCAGCTCCTTGTCGCGGTTTCCGGCGAAGGCGCTTCCCTGAATCCGCAGGATGCGGCGCTGGTCAGACGGAAGGGCCCCTCCCTCCTTGGCCTCGAGCCGGTTCCACAGGGCGGCGTGGCGGATCCAGGCCTCTGAGGGGATGACGTTGGCCAACTCGACCATCCATGTGGAAATCTGGAGCGCGGGCTCCGAGGCCTGCTTCAGGAATTTCAGCATCCGGCTGGCCTTGAGCTGTTCATCCCGGAGCTGCGGGCTGCCCGCCTGCGCGGGAATCTGCGGAAGTTGAATCTGCTGGAGCTTGCAGGCGGCGATCCTCCCCTCCAGCGCGCCCAGGTCCTGGAGGGAGAAGGCGTACCAGCCGGCGAGCAGGGCGCAGGCCAGCGCAGCTTCCACGACGATCGGCTTGAGGAGATCCTTCGTCTGGCTTCTCTGCTCCGGCGGCAGGAGGTTGATCTCCCCTGCCCTCTTCTCAAGGCCGCGCATGGCCAGGCCCGTGGCGGTCCAGAGCCCTTCCGGAACCGACTTGGCTCCCCCCACTCTGCGAAAGGGATCCCCCAGCTCCACCGGAAGGTCGAGGGCCTGGGAGAGTTCCTGCACCCGGTTGGGATCGATCGCCCTGCCGAAGAGGATCACCTTCGAGACCGCAGGTTCCCCGAGGAACCGGCGTCGGTAATAATCCACCGAGACCCGGGTTTCGGTCACCAGCGCCTCGAGGAGCTCTCCGGAGGGTCCCTCGGCGCCCGGGCCCGGCGCGCTGAGGATCGTCACGTTGCGGCTCAGATAGAGCAGGTCTTCCCGCGCGATGCTGATCGTGGCATTGTCCCTCTCCACGGACAGCACGGCGCAGACCTGGCCGGGTGGAAGCTGGCCGCTTTGGCGGACGAGCCGGGCCAGGCTGATGGAGGCCGGCTCCAGCGACAGGGGGGTCAGGCCGGCGGAGGAGAAGAGGGATCCGTAGGAGGCAAAGGCCGACTTCTTGATTCCGAAGTACATGACCCGCATGAGACTCGGGTCGGTCCTGCGGAGGATGGCCTGGTAGTCGGTGATCAGCTCTTCCGGCTTGAAGGGGAGATACTTCTTTGCCTCGAAGGCGATCGCCATTTTCCTCTCGTGCGGGGGAATGGCCGGCATCTGGAAGTAGCGGATGACGACCGATTCCGGCGCCACGGCGATGTGCGCCTTCGGGGCGGTGACGCCCAGGCGGGTCAGAACGGAGCGGATGGCCATGGCGATCGATTCCAGATCGTTCGCGCCGGCCGCCGGCGCCGGTCCCTCCGGCTCCCCTGTTGCAGGCCCCTCCACCCGGACCAGGGTGCGCCATGAGGCCTGGGCGGGGATCTTCGCCGACGCGAAACTCACCAGCGACGGACGGGCGAAGGTGCCTGACAGAAGTACGACGTCCAGGTTCTCGGTTCCGACGTAGATTCCCAGGGAATTGGCCATTGTTCAGCGACCCATGATGCTCCTCAGGCGCTGGATCTCGTCATCGGTGTATTCCCTCCAATGGTTCAGCCGATTGCGTGCGGCCTTCGGGAAAACGCCCCGTGCCTCGTACCGCAGGAGGGTCTGCTTGGAGATTCCGAGGGCATCGGCCACCTCGGTCGCCGTGAAGAACCGTCTCTTTTGAAACGCCTTCCGTCGCATGGGATCTTCTGATACCGCCTGATACGCCTTGTATCTGTTTTGTAGTAGCATACCCACTCCTGCGGAAGCTGTCAACGATTTTCTCAGAGAGAGGACTCCAGCCACTTTAAATAGAACCTTTCGGCGTGGGAGATGGGGAGTGCCAGGTATTCGGGAACCTCATAGGGGTGAAGCCGGCGCAGGGTCTGCCAGAGGGGGGCAAGTTTCTCCTGCCGCGTCTTGATGAACAGGAGGGCTTCCCTTCCCCGCTCGACCTTGCCCTTCCACCGGTAAATGGAGCGGATGCCGGGGAGGACATTGACACACGCCGCGAGGCGCTTCTCCACGAGCCGCTGGGCGAGTCGGGCAGCTTGCCGGGTGGACCCGCAGGTGGTCAGGACGAGAACGATTTTTCGGGCTGGCTGGACCGGGGCCTTCCTCACGGACGGCGGAGGTTGAGAAGGAAATCCTTCCCTTCTTCCCGGACGATCACGTGTCCCTCGCGGGCGAGCCAGCCCACGCTCATGAGGATGGAGTCCCTCGGGTGATTCGGAATCTCCGCAACCAGGCGGGAGAATCGCACCTCCCCGTGCTGGTCGAGGTACTGCCACACCTCGCCCGCCACAATCCCCAGCTCCGTGATCATCGCTTTGCCTTCATGAGTCGAGTTTACCGCGTTTGCCCGGGGTTGTCAGCCTGCTTCGCCTCGGTGGCGATATGCACCTGGGAGATCCCAAGGGTTCGGCAGGCGTCCCAGACCTCCACGATCCGCCCCAGGGAGGCCTGGCGGTCCGCCCGGATGAGAACCGGCTGTTTTGAGGATGCGGCGGAGGCGAGCCGGCTCTTCAGCTCATTCAAGGTGACCACGGCCTCACCGAAGTAGAGCCGGTCGCCCCGGGAGACGGTGATCTGGACGTTCTCCTTGTGGACCACGTCGGAGCTCACGGTCTTGGGCAGATGGATGCGCACGCCGGGCAGGAAGACAAAGGAGGAGGTCAGCATGAAGAAGATGAGGAGCTGGAGGACCATGTCGATGAGCGGGGTCAGGTCAGGACTGTAGGAGGCGTGGAGGAGGGTGCGCTGCAACCCCCTCGGGCGGCTAGGCGCCAGGGCTGCCACTGGCCTCATCCCCTGAAAGCAGGTCGGAGAGCTCGAGCGCAGCGGCCTGCAGGTCGTTGGTGAAGTGGTGGAGGCGGTAGGTCAGGTAATGATAGACGGCGTAGGCAGGGATGGCGAGCAGGAGGCCGAAGACCGTCGTCAGGAGCGCCTCCCAGATCCCGCCTGCCAGGTCACCAGGGTAAACCGGATTGACCGTGGTGGCCTTCTCCTGGATGACTTGAAAGCAGCGGACCAGTCCCGTCACGGTCCCCAGGAGGCCGAGCAGGGGGGCCAGGTGAGCTATCGTTCCGAGGATCGGCAGGTGCCTCTCGAGGGAGGGCATCTCCAAGGCCCCCTCCTCCTCCATCCGTTCCAGGATCTCCTGCCGGGGGCGCCCGGTGCGGCGCAGGGCGGCCCGAAGCATCCGGGCAAGAGGGCCCCGTCCGGACTGGGAAAGCTCCCGCACGCGGGCCAGCTGGCGGCTCCGGATCGCCTTGGTCACCACCGGGAGGAGATTCGGGAGCTCCTCCTCGGCACGGCCCAGGACGAAGAGGCGCTCGATGGCGATGGCGAGGGCGGCGATCGAGCAGACGAGGATGGGCCACATGACCGGTCCACCGCGTTGGAACAGTTCGAACAGAGAGGGGCTGCTGCTCATCGCTCCGGCTGGCGCCTCCGCGATCGGGGCGGAACCGAGGGTTCCATCCCCGACAGTCCTCCTCCAAGGAAGGCGAGGGGCGGCGCCACTCGCGCACCCCTGAAGGCTGGGAATCTGTACGCTCGGAAGCGAGCCTTCGCCTTCATGCGACAGGGTTCACTATAGCAGAGGGGCGGGGGCGGTTCAACAGCGGCCCGAGGAACTGGCCCGTATAGGAATCCTTGCAGCGGGTGATCTCCTCCGGGGTGCCGCACGCCACCAGCCTTCCCCCCTCCGCGCCGCCCTCGGGCCCGAGATCGACAATGTGGTCCGCGGTCTTGATGACGTCCAGGTGGTGCTCGATCACGAGGACGGTGTTTCCCTGGTCGACGAGCGCGTGCAGCACCTGGAGGAGCTTCTCCACATCGGCCAGATGGAGGCCGGTGGTCGGCTCGTCGAGGATGTACAGGGTCTTGCCGGTGGCGCGATGGGACAGCTCCGTGGCGAGCTTGACGCGCTGGGCCTCACCCCCCGAGAGGGTGGTTGCCGGCTGGCCCACCTCGATGTAGCCGAGGCCGACCTGCACCAAGGTCTGGAGCCGGTGCTTGATCCTCGGGATGGCCTGGAAGAGCTGCAGGGCATCCTCCACCGTCATCTGCAGGACGTCGGAGATGGACCTGCCCTTGTAGAGGACTTCCAGGGTCGCTTCGTTGAAGCGTTTTCCCTTGCAGACCTCGCAGGTGACGTAGACGGCGGGGAGGAAATGCATCTCCACGCGGATCACCCCCTCCCCCTGGCAGGCCTCGCAGCGCCCTCCCTTGACGTTGAAGCTGAATCGGCCGGGCCGGTACCCGCGCGCCTTCGCCTCCGGCAGGCGCACGAAGAGCTCCCGGATGTCGGAGAAGACCCCGGTGTACGTGGCCGGATTGGAGCGAGGCGTGCGGCCGATCGGGTCCTGGTCGATGACGATCGCCTTGTCGATCTGCTCGATCCCCAGGATCCGGTCGTGTGCGCCCGGCTTCAGGCGCAGACGGTGAAGCCGCCTGGCGAGGGCACGGTACAGGATCTCATCCACCAGCGTCGATTTCCCTGATCCAGAAACGCCGGTGACGCAGGTGAAGCTCCCCAGAGGGATCCGGACCGAGAGATTCCTCAGGTTGTGCTCGCGGGCGCCCAGGATCTGCAGGCAGGGACCCTTCCGCGTCGGCCGCCGGCTCTGAGGCAGCGGGATGGAACGATCTCCCCTCAGGAATTGGGCGGTGATGGACCGAGGGGATTTCAGGATCTCCTCCGGCGGGCCGGCCGCCACCACCTCCCCGCCGTGCCGGCCTGCCCCGGGCCCGAGATCCACCACAAAATCGGCGGAGCGGATGGTGAACTCATCGTGCTCGACCACCACCACCGTGTTCCCCAGGTCCCGCAGCGCCTTGAGCGTCTGCAGGAGCCGGCGGGTGTCGCGGGGGTGCAGGCCGATGGAGGGCTCATCCAGGACGTAGAGCACCCCGACGAGCCCCGCCCCGATCTGCGTCGCCAGCCGGATCCGCTGGGCCTCTCCTCCGGAGAGGGTGCTGCTGGGCCGCTCCAGACTGAGATAGTCCAGCCCCACATCCACCATGAAGCGCAGCCGCATCCGGATCTCCTTGATCACCTGGGAGGCGATGGCCTGCTCCCGGGGGGAGAGCTGGAGGGAATCGAAGAAGCGGAGGCACTCCCGGACGGTCATGCGGCCGACCTCGACGATCGAGCGCTCCTGCACCGTGACCGCGGTCGCCTCCGGCTTGAGGCGCGTCCCCCGGCACGCCGGGCAGGGCTGCACGGACATGTACTTGGCGATCTCCTCCTTGACGAAGTCGGAGTCGCTTTCCCGGAAGAGGCGCTCGAGGCCCGGGATCACCCCTTCGAACGGCCTGCCCCAGATCTCGACCTCGTGGGAACCGTAGAGGATCTTCCGGCGGACCGCCTCGGGCAGCTTCCGGAACGGGACGGAGAGGTCGAGATCGGTCTCGCGTGCGAATTCCCTGAGGAGGGCGCGGTGGTACAGGATGTACCCGCGGCCGCCTCGCCTCCACGGCTCCAGGGCCCCCTCCTGGATCGATTTGGAGGGATCGGGGACCACCAGCTCTTGGTCCACCTCCGGCTTCGTCCCCAGCCCGTGGCAGGAGGGGCAGGCCCCGTAGGGGCTGTTGAAGGAGAAGAGACGCGGCTGCAGCTCGGCGATCGAGATGCCGCAGCGCGCGCAGGCGTACTGCTCGTTGAATAGCCAGCCCCCGGATCGGGGCCTGGCGGCGGGCTGGATGAGCACGATGCCCTTGCCGACCTTGAGGGCGGTCTCGATCGACTCGGTGAGGCGCTGGCGCACGGCCGGTGAGGGCTGAAGGCGGTCCACGACGACCTCGATGGTGTGCGCCTTCTTTGCGTCGAGCGGGATGGGGGTGCCCACCTCCGCCAGGGTGCCGTCCACACGGACCCGGACGAAGCCCTCCTTCTGAACCTGGCGGAACAGCTCCTGGTACTGGCCCTTGCGGCCGCGGACCAGCGGGGCCAGGATGAGGACCGATTCGCCGGGCGGCTGGCGCAGGAGCTGGTCCACGATCTCCTGAGCGGACTGGCGCTGGATCGTGCGGTTGCAGCGGGGACAGTGCGGGATCCCGATCCGCGCGTAGAGGAGGCGCAGGTAGTCGTAGATCTCGGTCTGCGTTGCGACGATGGAGCGGGGATTGCCGCCGGCAGTCCGCTGCTCGATGGCGATGGCGGGGGCCAGCCCCTCGATCCGCTCGACGTTGGGCTTCTGGAGCTGTTCCAGGAATTGGCGCGCGTAGGCGGAGAGGGATTCGACGTAGCGCCGCTGGCCCTCGGCGTAGAGGGTGTCGAAGGCCAACGAGGATTTCCCGGACCCGGACAGACCGGTGAGCACGATGAGGGAGTTACGCGGAAGGGTGAGGTCAATCCCCTTGAGATTGTGTTCCCGCGCGCCGCGGATGATGATGGGTGATAGGGACATGGGAGAAACCGATTGAAATGGCACCCCGCCGGCACAGGATCGTCCGGCGGGGTGCGGTGTGAACGACGGGCTTCGGCAGCGCTCTAGCGCCGGCCCGGACGAGCCATCTTGGCCGCGGAGACGTCACCCTGCTTGTCGATGAAATACAGGTAACCGTCCTTCCGCTTGACGCCCAGCTTTTTGACCTTCTGGGGATGCCCTCCCTTCCTTCCCCCTCGCGCCATCTTGGCCCGGGAGATGTCTCCCTGTTTGTCGAGGTAGTAGAGGAACCCCTTCGCCCGCTTGATCCCTGCCTTAGCTACTTTCTGAGCCATTTTTCCTGTTCACCCCCTTTCCTCTGTTTTTCGATCAGCTGTTTTCGATCAGGTTCCCACCTGCACCGGCTCGAGGATTCGAGCCAGCATGGCGGTGGCAGACTGCATGGCCAAACGGCTGGTCCTCGGGTTCTCCGACGGGCGGTTTTCAACGCGGACGCGCAGTTTCCCGAAGGAGCCGGTGGCGGTGATCTCATGGATGTTGGATCGGACGCTCGGATCGGCGATCACGGTGACCCGCGTCCGGGTTCCTCCCAGCCCGGCCAGGGCCAGGGTTGCCGCGACGTTGACGTTCTGGGGGAATGCCCGGGCCGCCTGGGTTGCCGGCCCGCGGAAGAGGACGCGCGGCCTGCGCAGTTTTTCCAGGCGGATCCGGCGGCGCAGTCCGGGCGCCCCCGCGAAGGCGGCGGGCGGTTTGCGGGTGACCAGATGAACCGACACGAGCCGTCCCATCGCGGCGGCGCGGACGCCGTCCAGGCCGGCGATCGCTCCGCTGGGGAGATAGACAGGCACCCGGCGGGCGCGCGCCTGCCGGAGAAGCTTCGGCCAGGTGAGGAGGGATCCGGAGGAGAGGACGAGGATCGGCCGCCCCCTCGCCGTGGCTCGGGGCAGCCAGCTCCTGGCGGCGGACACCGAGGCGGCCTCCACCAGGAGCTGCGACCGGCGGATCAGCTCACCGGGGGAAAGGACCGGCACGGGCGGCCGGAGCCGGCCGGCCAGACGGTGGGCCTGGCTTAAGTTGGCGTCATACACCCCGATCAGGCGTGCGCTCTCCTTGAAGCGGTGCTGAATCTCGCGAGCCAGGTGGGTGCCGATGGCACCGCACCCCACCAATCCAATCGTGACCACACCTCAGAAGCGGTCTGCTCCTCCGGCACCTTCCACGATCGTTTCCCGTATCCGGTTCCGCTGGTCCACCAGGATGATCTTGGGCCGGAGGCGCCTGGCCTCCGCTTCCTCCAGGAGGGCATAGGAGATGAGGATGACGGTGTCGCCCACCTGCGCTGAACGGGCGGCGGCCCCGTTCATGCAGACGGTCCCGGATCCCGCCGGTCCCTCCACGCAGTAGGTCTCAATCCGGGCGCCGTTGTTGAGGTTCACGATGTGGACCTTCTCCCCCGGCAGGAGATCCGCAGCCCGCAGGAGGGCGGCATCGATGGTCACGGAGCCCTCGTACTGGAGGTTGGCCTCCGTCACCGTCGCGCGGTGGATCTTGGATTTCATCATCACTCGAAGCATCTTCAGCCCCGCCGCCTCTCTCTTCCGGGTCGGGCGATGCAGCAGTCGATGAGCCGCGTCCGACCGATCCAGAGGGCCGCCAGGATCCAGACGGTTCCGCGGATCTCGTCCGGCTCCTCCAGCGTCGCCGGATCGACGACCGCCACGTACTCGATCCGGGCTCCCGGGATGGCCCGGAGGCGCTGCGTCACCCGTCGGGCGACGAGCGTTCTCCGACGACAGCCCCATTCTATCAACCGTCTCCCGTCGTGTAAAGACGGAAAGATCCGACGGGCGAGGAGCCGCTCCCGAGGGGAGAGATGCCGGTTCCTGGAGCTCATCGCCAGCCCGTCGCGCTCGCGCACCGTGGGGAGGACCCGCAACCGCACCGGGATGCCCAGATCCCGGATGAGCTGCGCCACGATCCGGGCCTGCTGGGCGTCTTTCTGGCCGAAGTACGCCCTGTCCGGCTGGACGAGGTTGAGAAGCTTGGTGACCACCGTGGCGACGCCGCGGAAGTGGCCCGGCCGGAAGCGGCCTTCCCACGGGCGGCTGAGATCCTGAACCTCGACCCAGGTCTGGAATCCGGCCGGATAGATCGCCCGCTCCGACGGCAGGAAGAGCAGGTCCGCGGCGTTTCGGGCGGCCAGCCGGCGGTCCTGGCGAAGGGTGCGGGGATAGCTCCGGTAATCCTCCGTCCGATCGAACTGGGTCGGATTCACGAAGAGGCTGACCACCACGAGGTCGTTCTCCCGGCGGGCGGTGCGGATGAGGGAGGCATGCCCCTCGTGGAGCGCCCCCAGCGTGGGGACGAAGCCGATCCGTTTGCCCCGCTTACGAGCGAGCGCGAGCAGCCGGCGCAGGCGGGGGAGGGTGCGGACGATCTGCATCGTCGAGTCGTCGGAGAAGCTCGGCCGCGGTCGTACCGAAGCGCGGGTGGCGCCAGCCGGGGGCGATGGCGGCCAGAGGGGCCAGAACAAATCGGCGTTCGTGGAGCCGGGGATGCGGGAGTGTCAGCCCCGGCTCATCCAGGAGCAGGTCGCCGTAGCTCAGGAGGTCGAGGTCGATGATGCGCGGCCCCCACCGAACCCCGCCCGGAAGGCGCCCGAGCCGGCGCTCGGTCTCCTGGAGTCTTTCCAGCAGTAGGCGGGGTGCCAGCCGGGTCTCCATCTGCGCGACACCGTTCAGGAAGGGGCCCTGGGGCGGGCCGCCGACCGCAGGGTTCTCCAGCCAGGGCGAGAGAGCGAGCAGGGTGGTTTGAGGGAAGCGGCGCAGCTCATCCACGGCGCGGGAGAGGCGGGCCTGCCGGTCCCCAAGGTTGGATCCTAATCCGACGAGGGCGATCGCCATATCGGGAGTTTTACGAGGCGCCTGGCGGCCTCCCGCAGCTCGGAGCTGGGCACGCTCAGTGAAAAGCGGACGTACCCTTCCCCGTGAGCGCCGAATCCGACCCCGGGGGTGGCGACGATTCCTGCACCCCTCAGCAGGCGGGCGGCGACTTCCCGGGAGGTGCGGCCGCGCGGGATCGGCACCCAGAGGTAGAAGGTGGCGCGGGGCGCAGTGACAGGCCAGCCGGACCGCTGCAGCGCCTGGACGAGGAGGTCTCTCCTTCCCTGATACAGGCGGATCGTTTTTCGCAGATGCGCCCCGGGGCCTTCGAGCGCCCGAATGGCGGCCGCCTGGACAGCCTCGAAGATGCCGGAGTCGATGTTGGATTTCACCCTGGCGAGGGCGGAGATCATCCGGCGGTTCCCGCAGGCCCAGCCCACACGCCAGCCGGTCATGTTGAACGTCTTGGAGAGGGAATGGAATTCGATCCCAACCTCCGTGGCTCCGGGCGCCTGAAGGAAGCTGGGGTGGCGCAGGCCGTCGAAGGCAATCTCCGAATAGGCGGCGTCGTGGCAGATCGCGACTCCTTTCCTGGCCGCGAGCCGGACCAGCGAGCGGAAGAAGCCCAGGTCAGCCACGGCGGCGGTCGGGTTGTTCGGATAGTTAAGGAAGAAGAGCCGGGGCCGGATCCTGGATCGGGCGAGGGATTCCAGGTCCGGAAGGAACCGGTTCCTGGCCAGGAGCGGCACCGGCACAGGGCGTCCCCCTGCCAGGATCGTGCCGGTCCGATACGGCGGATAACCAGGATCCGGCACCCAGACCGGGTCGCCGGCATTGACATGGGCCAGCGGCAGATGGGCGATCCCTTCCTTGGAGCCGATGAGGGGCAGGATCTCGGTTCCCGGGTCGAGGCGCACGCGGAACCGTTCCCGGTACCAGCGGGCGATCGCCTCCCGGAATTCGGTCAGGCCTCGATTGCCGGGATACCGATGGCAGCGGCCGCTGCGCAGCGCCTTGACCATCGCCTCCAGGATGAAGCGGGGAGGGGGCAGGTCCGGATCCCCCACCCCCATGTCGATCACCTCCCTGCCCCGGCGGATCATCCGCTCCTTCAGGGCGTCGATCTCGACGAAGAGATAGGGCGGAAGGCGGGTGAGCCGCCGCGCGACGGGCGGGATCGCAGAGGGGCGCCTCATCGGCTGCCGGACTGCTCCAGGGCGCGGACGAAGTCGTCCATCCGGTAGAGCCCGGGTTCCTTCCACAGGCGCAGGAAATGACGCGCCACGAGCAGGGCACCCTGAGCGAACAGCCGCCGGTCCTTCGCCTCGTGCGTGAGCTGAATCTGCTCTGCCGGCAGGTCGAAGCGGACGGTATGGATGCCGATCACTTCTCCCTCCCGGATCGATTCGATCTGTGCATCCTCGATCGGGCGGCCGCTCAGCGCCCGCAGATCCTCCGCAAGGAGCTTGGCGGTCCCGCTGGGCTTGTCCTTCTTCTGAGCGTGGTGCGTCTCGGAGAGCCGGAAGGAGAGCTGGGACTCCAGCTGGAACTTCTTGAGAAGCTCGTAGACCCCCGCCATGGTGCGCCGCAGGATGACCACCCCGATCGACATGTTGGGGGACCAGAGGATCGGGATCCTCCGGGCGCAGCGGCGGAGCTCCTCCAGCTCCTGCGCGGAGAAGCCGGTGGTTCCGATGAGCATGGGCACTCCGGCCGGTGCGGCCTGCCGGGCATGCGCCAGAGAGGCCTGGGGGGTCGTGAACTCGATCAGCAGGTCGGCGCGCGGAAGAAGATCGGACAGGTTCGACGTCACCCGACAGCGGGCGGAGGGGGCGAGGGGCTCGCCGATCCGGGCGTGCCCTTCCTGCTCGACCCCGCCGACCAGCTCAAAGGAGCCGGTGTCCCGGAGCGCTTCCTCTACAAGGAGGGAGCCCATCCGGCCGCAGCAGCCGCTGATGACAAGACGGACCGGTTTGCTGTCCTGCCGGGGATTCATGGCTCTTCTATCGCTTGAGGAGCCGATAGGAACGCAGAGCGTCCTTGAGCTTCTCGAGGTTTGCGTCGGACATGGGGCACAGGGGGAGCCGCAGGGTGGCCTCCTCGATGAGGCCGGCCAGCCCCATGGCGGTCTTGACCGGGATCGGGTTGGTTTCCAGGAAGAGGGCGCGGGTGAGCGGCAGCAGCCGGTAGTGGATCTTCCGGGCCGGGGCCACGCCTCCGCGCCGGAACGCCCGGACCATCCGGGCCACCTCGCCCGGAAGCAGGTTCGCCACCACGGAGATGACGCCTGTTCCGCCGATGGCCAGGATGGGAAGCGTCAGCACATCGTCGCCGGAGATAAGGCGGAAGGATTCGGGGCAGAGCGCCTTGATCCGGGCCATCTGCTCCAGCGAGCCGCTGGATTCCTTCACCCCGGCGATCCAGCGGATCCTGGCGAGGCGGGCGATGGTTTCGGGCTCCACATTGACGGCGGTGCGGGAGGCGATGTTGTAGAGGAGCACCGGGAGACCGCCCGCCTCCGCGACGGTGCGGAAGTGCCGGTAAAGCCCTTCCTGCGTCGGCTTGTTGTAGTACGGCGAGATGACCAGGGCCGCCTGCGCCCCCACGCGCCGCGCGTGCCGTGTGAGGCGGACCGCCTCCTCGGTGCTGTTCGAGCCGGTTCCCGCGATGACGGGGATGCGGCCCCGCGCCGCCTGGAGCACCACCTCGATCACCTGCCCGTGCTCCTCATGCGAGAGGGTGGCCGATTCCCCTGTCGTTCCGCAGGGGACAATGGCGGAGGTGCCGGAGCGGACGTGAAACTCCACCAGCCGCCGCAGCCCCCGCACGTCCACCGCGCCGTTCCGGAACGGGGTCACCAGGGCGACCATGGAGCCCTTGAGCCACGAGGAGGGATTCCTAAATCGAGCCACGCCGAAGGCCTCCCTCGAAAAGGATCCGCGCAGGACCCTCCAGGTAAAGCTCCTGCCAGGGGCTCAACCCGCGCCGGAATCCGACATTCAGCGTCTCCCCGCCGCGCGTGCGGACCCGAACCGGCGGGGTCAGACGGCCCAGCGCGGTTCCGATCACCACCGCCGCGACGGCCCCGGTGCCGCACGCCAGGGTCTCCTGCTCCACGCCCCGCTCGTAAGTCCGGATCGACAGCTCGTGAGGAGAATGGACCTTCACCCAATCCACGTTGGTTCCCTCTGAGCCGAAGAGCCGGTGATGGCGAATGACCGGGCCGGTCACCGAGGGATCCACGGCCTCGAGGCGGGAGGTGAAGAGGACCGCGTGGGGCACCCCGCTGTGGACCGCATGGAGGAACAGCCGCCTTCCCTGATGCCGCAGCGACAATCCCAGGCGCAGCCGGCGCGGGGTGCCTGTGAAGACGCGCACCCGCTCAGGAGCGACGATCCGCGCCTCCAGCACGCCTGCACCTGTTTCAACGCGCAGCCGCCTCCTGCCGTGATCCTGAGAGTGGAGGTACCATGCGGCACAGCGCAGGCCGTTGCCGCACATGGAGGCCTCGCTCCCGTCCGGATTGTAGATGCGCATCCGGGCGTCCGCCCTGCGGGAGGAGGAGAGGACCAGCAGGCCGTCTGCGCCGATGCCTCTCCGGCGCTCGCACCATCCCCGGGCCAGGCGGGCGGCGGATCCGTGAAGGGGACGGCGGCGCGCATCGACCAGGATGAAGTCGTTGCCCGAGCCGATCACCTTGGCAAAGCGGATCCCCTTCATCGCTCCGGCACGCCTCTTCATCGCAGGAAGGGGGGGATCCTCTCCCCCCGGATGAGGTCCCGGAAGGTTTCGCGGCGGCGGATCAGGAACCAGCGGCGGCCCTTGACAAGCACCTCCGCCGCCCGCGGCCGGGCGTTGTAGTTGCTGGACATGACGAACCCGTAGGCGCCGGCGCCCAGGATGGCGAGCAGATTTCCCGGCTGGAGCTGCGGGAGGGGCCGGTGCCGGGCGAAGAAGTCACCGCTTTCGCAAACCGGTCCCACCACGTCGTACCGGAGCCGGCCCCGGGACGGGGCGGGGATCACCGGACGGACCTCGTGATAGGCGCCGTAGAGACTGGGTCGGATGAGATCATTCATGCCTGCATCCACAATGGCAAAACGGCGGGCGCGGCTTCGCTTGAGGTACAGGACCCGGGTCACCAGGACGCCGCCGCTTCCCACGATGAACCGGCCGGGTTCCAGGATAACCTTAAGGCCTGTCCTTTTCAATAGCGGAACCACCGCCCGGGCGTAGCGGGCGGCGGTCTGCGGCCTCTCGCGGCGGTAGACGATCCCCAGGCCGCCTCCGATGTTGAGGTATTGAATGCGGACGCCCTGGCGGCGCGCCGACCGGACCACCTGGAGGGCCCGGCGGATGGCGGCGACGTACGGCCGGCCGTGTAAGATCTGAGAGCCGATGTGAATGTGCAGGCCGATGATCTCCACGTGCGGGAAGCGGGCGCGCTCCCGCAGAAGGGATTCCAGGATCCGGCGCTCCATCCCGAACTTGGAGGCCCTCTGGCCGGTGGAGATGGAGGGATGGGTGTGCGGCTCCACCTCCGGATTGAGGCGCAGACTCACGCTGGCCCGCCGCCCCATGCGCGCGGCCACACGCTCGATCTGCTCCAACTCCTGGGCCGATTCCACGTTGAAGAGGAGGATGCGGGCCTGGATGCCCAGGCGGATCTCATCCGCGGTTTTCCCGACGGAGGCGTAGACGATCCTCCGGGGATCGGCGCCGATGCGCAGCACGCGCCGGAGCTCCCCGCCGGAGACCACGTCGAACCCTGCCCCCGCCCGGGCGAGCGCCCGGCAGATGGCCAGGTTCGCGTTAGCCTTGACCGCGTAGCAGATTGACGCCCGGAGGGGCCGGAAGGCGGCCCGGAGCTTGCGGTAGTGGTCGAGGATCGTCCCGTAGCTGTAGAGGTACAGGGGTGTCCCGGCCGCGCGCGCGATTTCGGCCACGGGCACCTGCTCACACCAGAGCTGCCCGTTCCGGTAGGCGAAGCGGTGCACCGCTACGCTCTCTCCCGCCGGAGCAGTCGTTTCCAGCGGCGAACCGCCGCCCGGACCAGGGCCGGCCGGGTGCTGCCCTCGGATCTCTTCCGGCGGACCGAGGCGGACGGGTCGAGCAGCTTGAGCGCCCCTGCGCCAAGGGCGGGCGAGAACCGGCGCAGCTGCGAGGGAGAGAGGGAGCGGATCGGGATCCCCCGCCCTTCCGCATAGGCCAGGAGCCTTCCGACGGAGCGATGCGCCTGTGCGAAGGGAACACCGCGCTCCACCAGGTATTCGGCCAGATCGGTGGCATAGAGGGACTCGTCCCGAAGCTGTGCCTCCAGGCGCGCGGGGTTCCACCGGAGGGCCTGGAAGCCCTCCGCGAGGACGACGAGCATCGCCTCGGATCGGTCGAGCGCCCCGAAGAGGATCTCCTTGTCGAGCTGCAGATCCCGGTGATAGCCGGAGGGGAGGCCCTTGAGGAGGGTCAGGATGGAGCAGAGATCGCCCACCAGCCGGGCGGTGTTTGCCCGCACGAGCTCCAGGAAATCCGGATTCTGCTTCTGAGGCATCATGGAGCTTCCGGTCAGCATCCGCTCGCTCAAAACAACGAACCCGAATTCCGCGCTGGACCAGAGCAGCAGATCCTCGGCGATCCGGGAGCCGTGGATGCCCAGCAGGGCCAGGCAGGAGACCAGCTCGGCCACAAAGTCCCGTTCGGTCACGGCATCCACGGAGTTGGCAGCCACCCTCGAGAAGCCGAGCTGGCGGGCCACGGGCCGGCGGCGGATCGCAAGGCCGGTTCCGGTCAATGCGCCGGAGCCGAGCGGCAGCTCATCCAGCCGATTCAACCCCTCGGCCAGCCGGGCCGCATCCCGCTGCAGGGCCTCGAGGTAACTCAGAAGAAGATGGGCGATGAGAACCGGCTGGGCGTGCCGGAGGTGCGTGTATCCCGGCATCACCCGATCCCCGGCCCTCTCTGCCTGACCCAGGATCGCCTGCTGAAGCCGCCGGATGGAGGAGCGGATTCTCGGGATCCGTTCCTTGCAGCAGAGCCGCAGGTCGGTCACCACCTGATCGTTCCGGGAGCGGGCCGTGTGGAGCCGCTGTGCGGCCTGCCCCACCTTTCGCTCGAGGGCGGCCTGCAGCGCGGTGTGGATGTCCTCGGCGCCGGCCGGAAGATGGAGCCGGCCGCTGTCGAGCTCGGAGAGAAGGGCCTTCAGGCCCCGGACAATCCGCTGGCTGTCTGATCGAGGGATGATCCGGCTGCGCCCCAGCATCCCCGCGTGGGCGATGGAGCCGAGCAGGTCCTGCCGCGCCAGCCGGCGGTCCACATCGAGGGAATGGGTGAAGCGCTCCACCTGTGCGGAGCTCTTCCGGCGGAATCGGCCGCCCCAGAGTTTCGGTTGGCCCTTCATCGGGTGCGCCGGAGGTACGGCAATCCCCACAGGGTGATGAACCCCCCGGCGGCCCGCTGGTCAAACAGATCGCCCCGCCCATAGGTGGCCAGGGCCCTTGCGTACCGGGAATGAGGGGATCGCCTGCCTGCGCAGAGCGCGCTGCCGCGGAAGAGCTTGACCCGCACCGTGCCGGTCACCCTTTCCTGCGTGCTCTCGACGAATCGGTCGAGGGCCTCCTTGAGCGGGGTAAACCAAAGCCCGTCGTAGATCAGCCGGGCGTACCGCTGCGCCACCGCCTCCTTGAAGGCCAATGTCTCCCGGTCCAGGGTCAGCGCCTCCAGCTCCCGATGGGCCAGATGCAGAACGGTCGCGGCCGGCGCCTCGTACACCTCCCGGGACTTGATCCCCACCAGGCGGTCCTCCATCAGGTCGCTGCGCCCCACCCCGTGCCGGGCCCCGATCCGGTTCAACGCCTGGATGATCTGGAGCAGAGGCATCCTCCGGCCGTTGAGCCCGGAAGGTCTGCCCTTCTGGAACTCGATCTTCATCACCTGCGGCCGGGCAGGCGCTCTCCTCGGATCGGCCGTCCATCGGAACGCATCGGCGGGCGGCTCCACCCAGGGATCCTCGAGCGGGCCGCTCTCGATGGAGACCCCCCAGAGGTTCTGATCGATGGAGTAGCGGGAGTCGGTTTTCTTGGGAACCGGCAGGCCCCGGGCCCGCAGGTAGCGTGCCTCCTCCTCCCTCGAGCGGAGCCTCCATTCCCGCACCGGTGCCACGATCCGGAGTCTGGGATCCAGGATCCGCAGGGAGACCTCGATTCGCACCTGGTCGTTCCCCTTGCCGGTGCATCCGTGGGCCACCGCCTGGGCCCGTTCGGCGCGGGCCACCTCGGCCAGCGCCCGGGCGATGAGCGGCCGGCTCAGGGCGGTCGCCAGGAGGTACTTCCCCCCGTAAACGGCCCCGGCCTTCAGCGCCGGCAGAACATACTCCTCGGCGAAGGCATTCCGGAGATTCCGGACCACCGCCCGCTCGGCGCCCAGCTGCAGGGCCCGGCGCCGGACCGGCTCCAGATCCTCCCCCTGCCCCACATCGGCGCAGAAGGCGATCACCCGGTATCCGGACTCCTTCAGCCACCGGATGCAGACCGAGGTATCGAGACCACCGGAGTATGCGAGAACCACCTTCGGGCTCATGGGCGCAGAAGCCTCAGGAGAATCGCCTTCTGCACGTGCAGGCGATTCTCCGCCTGATCATAGACGATCGACCGGGGGCTGTCCAGCACGTCGTCGGTCACCTCTTCCCCTCGGTGCGCAGGCAAGCAGTGGAGAAAGAAGGCGCCGCGGCTGGCCTGGCGCATGAGCCGCGCATTCGCCTGGAAGCGGCGGAAGGCGATTCTCCTCCTCCGGCCCTCCCCCTCCTGTCCCATGCTGGTCCACACATCCGTGTAGACCGCCTGCGCCCGGCGCACCGCCTCGGCCGGTTGGGCGATCCAGCGGACGCTTCCCCCGCTTCGCCTGGCGATCGGCTGAACAGCGCGCAGCGTGGCCTGGTGCGGACGGTATCCCGCCGGGGTGGAGATGGCCAGGTGCATCCCGGTCAGCGCGCAGGCCTGCATGAGCGCATGGCAGACGTTGTTCCCGTCTCCCACGAAGGCCAGCCGTGCCCCCCGGAGTTTTCCCAGCTTCTCCTGAAGGGTGAACAGGTCCGCCAGCGCCTGGCACGGGTGCGTGAAATCGGACAGCCCGTTGATGATCGGGATCCTGGAGACCGCGGCCATCTCTTCCAGATCCCGGTGCTGGAAGGTCCGGGCCACGATCCCGTCCAGGTAGCGGGCGAGAACCTGGGCCACGTCCCGGGGCGCCTCCCGCTGGCCGTGCTGGAGCTCGACGGGGCCGATGTAGAGAGAGTGGCCGCCGAGCTCGGCCATGCCGACCTCGAAGGAGACGCGGGTCCGGACCGAGGGCTTGTGGAAGAGGAGCCCGAGGGTTTTCCCGGCCAGCGGGCGCAGCTTTTCCCTGCGGGTCCGCTTCAGGCGGGCGGCGGCCCGGAAGAGATCCGCGATCTCGGCCGCGGACAGGTCGGATACCTGAAGGAGATGGCGTGTTCGCATCGTCATCCTCGAAGGGATGCGGCCAGAAGCTCGACCGCGCGATCGATCTCCCGCCGGCTGACGTTGAGCGCCGGGTACATGCGCAGGACCCTTTCCTGCGTGCAATTGATGAGGAGCCCCCTTCGCGCCGCCTCGCGGACCACCCCGGCGCCTGGCCGGTCCAGCTCCAGCCCGAGCATGAGGCCGAGGCCCCGCACCTCCCGGATCGCCGGGAACTCTTTCCGGAGTTTTTCCAGCCGCTGCCGCAGGTACGCGGCGCTCTTTCGGACCTGTGCCAGGAATCCCTTGTGCAGGATGACCTCCAGGGTTGCCAGCCCCGCCGCGGTGACCAGAGGGTTTCCGCCGAAGGTGGTGGCATGGGAGGCCTTCTCCCAGACGTCGGAGATCTTCCGCCCTGCCAGGAGCACCCCCATCGGCAGGCCGCCGGCCGCCGGCTTGGCCAGGAGCAGGATGTCGGGGATCACCCCGTACTGCTGGTAGCAGAAGAGCGTTCCGGTCCGGCCCATTCCGGAGGAGATCTCGTCGAAGATGAGGAGCAGCTTCCGCTCATTGCAGAGCCGCTTCAAGCCCCGCACGTACCCCCGGTCTGCCACATGGATGCCGCCCTCCCCCTGAACCAGCTCGATCAGGATCCCGATCGTCTCGGGACGGATCGCCTTCCGGATCGCGTCGAGCTCGTTGAACGGAACGTGCCGGAAGCCGGCGGGGACCGGCTCGAAGCCCCGGTGATGCTTCGGCTGTCCGGTGGCGGCCATGGCCCCGAGGGTCCGGCCGTGAAACGATCCATGCATGGAGAGGATCTCCCACCGCCCGGGGGATCCCACCTTTCGGGCGAGCTTGATCGCCGCCTCCACCGACTCGGCGCCGCTGTTGGTGAAGAAGCACTTGCCCGGGAAGCTGTGCCTGACCAGCTCCTCCGCCAGCCGCGCCTGGGGGGCATGATAGAAGGTGTTCGGCACGTGGATGAGGCGCTTCACCTGCTTCTCGACGGCCCGGACCACGGCGGGGTGACAGTGCCCCAGGGCGTTGGCTCCCCAGCCCGGGAAGAAATCGAGGTAGCGCTTCCCCTCCTCGTCCCAGAGGCAGGATCCGCGCGCGCGGGCGGCGGCGATCCCGAGCCGGTTGTAGACCGGGATCAGGTATCGGTCGTAGAGGGAGGCCACCGCCTTCGTGGTCATGGCGTGATCTCCGTTCCGATCCCCCGATCGGTGAAGATCTCCAGGAGAAGCGCGTGCGGGATTCCGGCGTCGATGATGTGGGTCTTCCGGACGCTCCCCTGGACGGCGTGGATGCAGGCCCTCGCCTTCGGGACCATCCCGCCGGAGATGGCGCTCTTCGCGATGAGATTCCGGATCTGCCGGATGTTCGCCGTCGACAAGAGAGACCTGTGATCGTGGACCCGGGCGAGGATGCCGGGCACGTCGGTCATCAGGACGAACTTCTCCGACTTCAGCCCCGCCGCCAGGGCCGCCGCGGCCTCATCGGCGTTCACGTTGTAGGCCTGGTGATCCCAGCTCACCCCCACGGGAATGACCACGGGGATCACCCCCAGGACCAGGAGCCGCTGGATCGGCCCGCCGTTGACCCCCACCACCTTTCCGACGAAACCCAGCTCCTCGCCGGCGATGACATACGGCTCGGCCCGGATGAGCCCGCTCTCGCAGCCGATCAGGCCCTGGGCGCGGCCGCCGAGGACCCTGAGTTCAGAGACGAGCATCCGATTGACGCGGCGCAGCGCCTGGATCACCGTCTTGAGCGTGCCTGCATCGGTGACCCGAAGGCCCTGGACGAAGCGAGGGCTCTTCCCCTGCCGGGCCATCTGCCGCGAGATCTCCGGCCCTCCGCCGTGCACGAGAACCGGCCGGATCCCCGCGGTGCTGAGGAAGACGATGTCCTGCAGGACCGCCCTTCGCTTCCGCTCATCGGCGAGGATCGATCCCCCGTATTTGATCACGAAGCTCTTTCCGCGGAAGGCCTGCAGATAGGGCAGCGCCTCCAGGAGGACATCCGCCTTTCGCACGACGGAAACCGGGATCCGGCCCAGAGCCCGTGTCCCGATCGCTTTCTTAACTGGTGTACCTGGCATTGATCCGGACATACTCCTCCGTGAGGTCCGCGCTCAGCACCGTCGCCTCACCGGGCCCCCGGCCGACCTGGATCCCGAACTGCACCTCCGGGTGGTCTACCTGTTCCAGGAGCTGCCGACGGGAGACCCGGAGCGGCTCGCCCCTGCGGAAGACGGTTCGCCGGCCGAGGCGGATCGTCAGCCGACCCCGGTGGATGGGAACCCCTGCGGCGCCCGCGGCCGCGGCGATCCGGCCCCAGTTGGGATCCCGCCCCGCCACCATGGTTCTCACCAAGGGGGAATCGGCGACGCCCCGTGCGAGGCGCTGAGCGGCCGAGTCGTTCTCTGCTCCCCGGACCCGGACGGTGAAGAGGCGCGTCACCCCCTCGCCGTCCCGCACCAGCTCGTGGGCCAGCGTCCGGCAGACTGCCCCCAGCGCGTCCCGGAAGAGCCGATGGCCGGGGCTTCCGCGTCGGATCGCCGGCGCGGGCGAGGCCCCGTTGGCCAGCGCGAGCACCATGTCGTTGGTCGAGGGATCCCCATCGATCGTGATCCGATTGAAGGTGCGCGCGACCCAGAGCTTCAGGATCTGCGCGAGAAGCCCTCTCCCGATCCGGGCATCGGTGGTGAGAAACGCCAGCATCGTGGCCAGATGGGGTGCAACCATCCCTGCCCCCTTGGCGATCCCCGCCACGGTCACCGGCTCCCCGCCCCACCGGAAGCGGATGGCGATCTCCTTCGGGCGGGTGTCGGTCGTCATGATTCCCTCCGCTGCCAGGGTGGACCCGGTCCGGCTGAGGGAGTGCGACGCCCTGCGGATGCCGGAGGCGACCCGCTGCATCGGAAGGAATCGCCCGATGACGCCGGTCGAAGCGACGAAGACCTGAGACGCCGGAATCCCCAGATGCCGTCCCGCCTGCCGGGCCATCTCCGCGCAGTCCTCTCTCCCGCGCCGGCCGGTGCAGCAGTTGGCGCTTCCGCTGTTGGCCACGATGGCCCGTGCGACCCCCTGCCGGATCGTCCTGGCCGCCCTGTCGACGCAGGGGGCCCGAAGCGGATGGGCGGTGAGCAGGCCGGCGGCCACAGCCGGCCGGTCGGAGAGGATGAGACTCAGATCCCGGCCTCTCTTCTTGATCCCGCAGGCCACACCCGCCGCGAGGAACCCCGTGGGGGCGGTGATCCCGCCCCGGACCGCTTCCATGGCTAGCGGCCTGCGCCTCCGGCCATGAGGCCGGCGCCTTCCGGAAGGCCGAAGCAGAGATTCATGTTCTGGACCGCCTGCCCTGCGGCGCCCTTGCCGAGGTTATCGATGGCGGCCAGGAGGATCGCCTGCCGGTTCTTCCTGTCCAGCCGGATCCCGATCTCGCAGTCGTTGGTCCCGGCAACCGCCCTGGTCTGCGGGAAGCTGCCCTCCGGGAGAATCCGGATGAACGGCTCCTGCCCGTACCGGCGCTGGTAGAGGCGCCGGATCCGGCTCTCCGTGCGGGGGCGCCTCAGCCGGGCGTAGACGGTCGCGTACAACCCCCGATTCATCGGGATCAGATGCGGAACGAAGGTGACCCGGCTCGCCCTGCCTGCCCATCGGGTGAGCTGCTGCTCCATCTCCGGGATATGGGGATGGGCGTTGACCTTGTAGGCGCGCAGGTCCTCGTTCACCTCTGAGAAGAGGAGATCCTGCCGCAGCGACCGGCCGGCACCGGTGACCCCTGATTTTGCATCCACCACAATCCCCTGAGGATCAATCCATCCTGCCTCGGCGAGGGGCCCCAGGGCGAGCAGGGCGGCAGTGGGATAGCAGCCGGGATTTGCGATCAGCCGGCTCTCGCGGATCGGGTCTCGGTTCCATTCGGTGAGGCCATAGGCGGCCTGTCCGAGCCATCGCTGGCTTCGATGGGACAGGCGGTACGCCTGAGCGAAGAGCCGCGGAGATCGGAGCCGGAAGTCACCGCTCAAGTCCACGATCCGAAGCTCGTCGTTCCTGCGCAGGAGCCGGTCGGCAAGCCCCATGGCCACTCCGTGCGGCAGCGAGAGGAAGAGGGCCTGGCACCGGGCGGCCTCCCGGAGCCGGAAAGGGGCGACCCGGCGGGAGCGGTATTCAGGCGGGCAGCCGGGAACCAGCTCTCCGAGCGGAGTCGGTTTCTTCAGGCGCAGACTGGCCAGGAGATTCACCGAGGCGTTGGGATGGCCCCGGAGGATCCTCAGCAGCTCCTGCCCTGAGTACCCTGTCACTCCGACAATTCCAATCCGGATCTTCATGACCTCCTCAAAAAGAAATCGACCTATCCCCTGTCTCTTCGCAAGGAGGCGCCGCCTGGCACCTCACAGGGATAGGTCGTCAGCCCAAGCTTAACGCTTGGTCCACTGGAACCGCTTCCGGGCTCCCTTTTGTCCGTATTTTTTTCGTTCCTTGGCCCGCGGATCCCGCGTGAGAAGCCCGCCCTTCCGGAGCATCGGCCGGAAGGCCTGATCCGCTTGAGAAAGCGCCCGGGCGAGGCCGTGCCGAAGCGCGCCGGCCTGACCGGACAAGCCGCCCCCCGCCACGCGCGCGAGGCAGTCGAATTTCTGCAGGGTCTGCGTGGCGATGAACGGTTCCCGCACCAGGGCCTGAAGGGCCAGTCGCGGGAAGTACTCCTCCATCCGCCGGCCGTTGACCAGGATCTGGCCGTTGCCCGGCTTGAGGGCCACCTTGGCCACCGCTTCCTTTCTTCTGCCTGCGAAGGTCATCCGGCCTCCTGTGCCGCCAACTGTGCTGCGTGGGGATGCGTGCTGCCCGGGTACACCCGGAGCCGCTTCGCTGTCCGCCGCCCGAGGGAATTCTTCGGAAGCATTCCGACCACCGCCCGCCGCAGGACCTCGGTGGGCCTGCGCTGCAGGAGCCTCCCGAGGGGCTCCTTCTTCAGCCCGCCGGGATAGCCGGAGAATCGCTGATAGATCTTGCTCTCCAGCTTCGCGCCAGTGACGCGAATCCTGCCGGCGTTGATCACGATGACGCCGTCGCCGCAATCCACGTGCGGGGTGAAGAGCGGCTTATGCTTTCCCCGCAGCAGGTGCGCTACCCGCACCGCAAGCCGTCCGAGGATCTGGCCTTCGGCATCGATGAGGTGCCACCGTCGGGGCACCTGATCGTGCGTCGCCATTACCGTCCTAGGTCTCAATGCAGCTGTCGCCATGGAAACAGATATATTAACAGCACTTGCGCCGATCTGCAAGCTCAGCGGCAGCTTAGCGCCGCAGGAGGATCCGGGCGAAGCAGTGCAGGGTGACGGCGAGGATGCCGCCGCAGGAGAGGGCGAGGAAGAGCCAGCCGTCCCAGCCCATCAGCGCTTGCCTCCGCCGGCGCGCGCCGGGCGCTGGGTCCAAGCCACCCGGACGAGCAGGACGAGGAGCCCGAACAGGACGAGCAGCCCCAGGCGTGTGGCGATGACGTACGGCCGGTTATCGGGAGGGACGCCGCGCAGCAGGATGACCGGCAGGCCGTCCTGGAGGAACCAGGTTCCGAGGATGATGAGGAGGAAGGAGGGGGTGACCCACTTGATCACGAACTTGTAGACAGCCGGGACCCGCATGTCGGCGCCATGATGGATCTCCTCCCAGGCCCGCTCAATCCCGAAGATCCAGGCGAAGAGGATCACCTCCACCGTTCCGAAGAGGACCAGGCAGAAGGTGCCTCCCCAGAAATCCAGCTCGTCCACCACCCCCTTCCCCAGGAAGAAGATTGCCGGCTGAGAGGCCGCCAGGGTGATCAGGCCCGTCAGCACGGCCGCCTGCCGGCGGCCCAGCCGGAACTCGTCCTCCATGAAGGCGATGGCCGGCTGGAGCAGGGAGATGGAGGAGGTGAGCCCCGCCAGGAAGAGCAGGGCAAACCAGAGGAAGGCGAAGAGCTGGCCGGCATCCATCTGCTGGAAGATGAGCGGCATGGTGACGAAGCCGAGGTTGAACGCCCCGCTGCGGGCGACACCGAGGATCTCCTGCGGCCCGAAGAAGGCGAAGGCGACGGGGATCACGATGGAGCCCCCCAGGATCACCTCGGCAAACTCGTTGGTCGCCACAGAGGTCAGGCCGGAGAGGACCACGTCCTGTTTTCGGGAGAGGTAGCTGGCGTAGGTGAGGATGACGCCGATGCCGACGGAGAGGGTAAAGAAGACCTGGCCGGCCGCGGCGAGCCAGACCTTGGCGCTGCGCAGCGCGCTGAAGTCCGGGTTCCAGAGAAACCCGAGCCCGGCGATCGGATTCCAGCCCGGTTTGGCCGGGTCCGGCGGGCCGAGGGTGAGCACCCGCGCCGCGATCACCAGGGCGAAGAGGAAGAGAAGGGGCAGCGCCCAGCGGTTGAGCCATTCGATCCCCTTGACGATGCCGCGGGAGACAACCCACATGTTGATGAGGAAGGTGACGAGGAAGAAGAAGTAAGCCCAGCCCACCGATTGAAAATAGGCGTTCTGCTCCAATCCCTGGTAGCCGCGGAGGAAGGCCTGCATCCCGGCCTGATCGGTCCCGCGGGTCGCTCCGGTGAGGGCGAACCAGGCGTAGCCGAGGAGCCAGGATTCGATGTAGACGTAGTAGATGAAGATCACCAGCGGCCCGAAGATCCCGATGACGCCGAAGTACTTGATGAAGCGGTTCTTCTCCCAGAGGGAGTGAAAGATGCCCGGGGCCGTTCCGTGGCCGAAGAGCCCGCCGTACCGGCCCACCGTCCACTCGATCCACATGAGGGGGATCCCGAGGAGGAGCAGGGAGATGAAATAGGGGATCATGAAGGCCCCGCCGCCGTTGGAGGCCGCCTGGACCGGGAACCGGAGGAAGTTGCCCAGCCCGACCGCCGATCCGGCGACGGCCAGGATGACGCCGAGGCGCGATCCCCAGGACTGCCGGCTCACGACCTGTCCCCAAAGGGGTCAGACCCCTTCGGGGTCTGACCCCTTTTACTCTCATCACGGGCGTAGCGCACCCGCATCAGGCAGAGCCCCCTTGCGGGGGCCGTGGGGGCGGTCGTGCAAAACGCGTCTGCCGGGCGCGCCGATCCCCTCCCCACCTCCAGCAGGAAGCCGGCGATCCGCCGGACCATGTGATAGAGGAAGCCGTCCGCCTCGGCGTGGATCTCGATCCGTTTGCCCCGGCGCAGGATGCTCAGCCGCCGCAGCGTCCGGACCGTTGAGGCGACCGGCCTGCCAGCGGAGTGGAAGGAGCGGAAGTCATGGCGCCCGCGCAGGCGCAGGGCGGCCTGGCGCATGGCGTTCAGATCCAGCGGCGCCGGGATGTGGAGGAGCCGCTCCCGGTCGAAGACGGGACGGGTCGGGTCGTTCCAGATCGAATAGCGGTACCACTTGGCGACCGCAGAGTATCGGGCATGGAAACCGGGCGGCGCCCTCTGCACGGAGCGGACCACCAGGTCCTCGGGCAGGACCGCGTTGAGGGCGCGCCGAAGCCTGGAGAGGGAGATCGGGGAGCGGATCGCTGCGTGGGCCACCTGCTGTTCAGCGTGCACCCCGCTGTCGGTCCGCCCTGCCCCGATCACCCGCACCCTCTCTTGGAGTATCTGCCGGAACGCCTGCTCCAGGGCGGACTGAACGGTGCGGGCGCCGTTCTGCATCTGCCAGCCCGAAAAGCGGGTCCCATCGTAGGCGATGGAGAGGCGCAGGGTTCTCGAGGCGGCTGGGGTCACCCCGATCTCATGGGGTCAGACCCCATGGGGTCTGACCCCAATTAACAGCTCCGCGATCTGGACGGCGTTGAGTGCCGCTCCCTTTCGAAGATTGTCGGAGACGACCCAGCAGGAGAAACCGTTGGGGATGGAAGGGTCGGGCCTCAGGCGGCCGATGAAGACCTCATCCCGATGAGCGGCCTGGACCGGCATAGGGTAGCCCGGCTCCTCCACAAAGGCGATCCCGGGGCTGGAGCGCCAGATCTGCTTGAGCTGTTCCGCCTTCGCCGGGCGCTCGGTCTCGAAGTAGATCGATTCGGAGTGGGCGTCCTGGACCGGCACGCGGACCGCGGTGGCGGTGATGGCGATCCGGTCATCGTGCAGGATCTTCCGGGTCTCCTTGACCATCTTCCATTCCTCGCTGGTGTAGCCGAGCTCCTGAAACGGGCCGATCTGCGGGATCACGTTGCCGGCGATCCGCTGGGGGAGCGCGTCGGGCGGGGGCAGCGGCTGTTTCCGGACGAGGGCTGCGGTCTCGGAGAGGAGCGCCTCGGCGGCGCGGCTGCCGGCCCCGGAGGCGGCCTGGTAGGTGGAAACCACGATCCTGCGGATCCGGAGGGCGCGGTGGATCGGGGCGAGGGCCACGACCATCTGAATGGTGGAGCAGTTGGGATTGGCGATGAGGGAACGATGAGAGCGGAGATCCTCCGGGTTCACCTCCGGCACGACCAGGGGGACCTTGGGATCCAGGCGGAAATCGGAGCCGTTGTCGATGCAGATCGCCCCGCGTCGGATCGCCTCGGGCGCGTACATCACCGCGGCCCCCTTCTCTCCCTCGGTGCCGGCAAAGAGGACCATCCCCTGCCCTTCAAAGGCCTCGGGGGAGATGGCCCGCACCGTGTAGGAGACCCCATCCACCTGGATCGACCGGGCGGAGCGGGCGAGCACGGTGAGCTTCCGGATGGGGAGGGCGCGGGCTCGAAGGACCCGGAGGATCTCCGCCCCGACCGCCCCGACGCCCACCACGCAGACGTTGACGGGTGCCGGGCTCATGAGGCGAGGGAGGCTTGCTGCAATCCCTCGACGACGAGATCCCCGACCTGGGAGGTGCTGTACCCCATCTGGCCGGCGGCGACGCTCTTGAGCTTGGTGGCGGTCACCCATTTCACCGACTCCTCCACTTGCTCGGCCGCCCCCTTCTCCCCGACGTGATCGAGCAGCATCGAGACGGCGACGATGGCGGCGAGCGGATTGATGACCCCCTTGCCGGCATATTTTGGGGCGGAGCCGCCGATCGGTTCGAACATGGAGACCCCCCCGGGATTGAGGTTGGCTCCTGCAGCGATCCCCAGCCCTCCCTGGATCATGGCCCCCAGGTCGGTGATGATGTCCCCGAACATGTTGTTGGTGACGACCACGTCGAACACCTCGGGGGATTTGACCAGCCACATGACGAGCGCATCCACGTGGGCGTAGTCGCGGGTCACCTGCGGGAACTCCTGGCCGACCTGCTCAAAAACCCGGAGCCACAGGTCGTGGGCATAGGTGAGCACATTGGTCTTGGCGCAGAGGGTCAGCTTCCTCTTCGCCTGCCGCCGCTCCGTCAGGGCGAAGGCATACCGGATGCAGCGCTCCACCCCCCTGCGGGTGTTGAGGTCCACCTGGATGGCCACCTCCTCCGGGGTTCCCTTCTTGAAGTTCCCGCCGATCCCGGCGTAGAGGCCCTCGGTGTTCTCGCGCACCACCACCAGGTCAATCTGCCCGGGCGACTTGTCACGCAGGGGCGTCCACACGCCCGGATAGAGCTTGACCGGACGGAGGTTGATGTACTGGTCCAGCTCGAATCGGATCCGTAGGAGGATCCCCTGCTCGAGGATGCCGGGCTTCACGTCGGGGTGCCCGATGGCGCCCAGATAGATCGCCTGCATGGTCTTGAGCTCCTGCAGGACCGAGTCCGGCAGGGTCTCCTTCGTGCGGAGGTACCGCTCGCCGCCCAGGTCGTACGGCACCAGCTCCACATCGAAGCCGGTCCGCTCCGAGACCGCCTCGAGGACCTTGAGCCCTTCCCGGACCACCTCCGGGCCAGTGCCATCCCCCGCGATGACGGCGATTCGGTAGCTGCGGGCCATGGCTAGCTTCCCACCCTCCCGGTTTCCGGGCTCGAAGCCGAAGCGTACGGCTTCCTCGGGATCCGGCCGGCGAGGAAGGCCAGCCGGCCGGCCTCCACCGCGAGGCGCATGGCGCGCGCCATCCGGACCGGATCCTTCGCCCCGGCCACCGCCGTGTTCATGAGGACCCCGTCCACGCCGAGCTCCGTGGCGATCGCGGCGTCGGAGGCGGTCCCCACCCCGGCATCCACAATGACAGGGACCGACACCGCCTCCAGGATGAAGCGGATGTTCAGGGTGTTGAGGATCCCCTGGCCCGAGCCGATCGGCGCGGCCAGCGGCATGACGCAGGCGGCACCCGCCTCGACGAGGCGCCTCGCCATGACCGGATCGTCGTTGGTGTACGGCATGACGGTGAACCCCTCGCGCACGAGCACCTCGGTCGCATCCAGGAGCGCCCGCGTGTCCGGCAGGAGGGTTCTGGGATCACCGATCACCTCCAGCTTGATGAGGTCGGAGAGGCCTGCCGCGCGGCCGAGCCGCGCCACCCGGATCGCCTCCTCGGCCGTCGTGCAGCCGGCGGTGTTGGGCAGGATCGCAGTGCGGCTGAGGTCCAGGTGGCCGAGGATCGGATCCGCTGCGCGATTCTTCAGATCCACCCGGCGGACCGCCACGGTGACCATCTCCGTACCGGAGGCCTCCAGCGCCTGCCGCATGACGGCGGGTGAGGTGTACTTGCCGGTCCCGAGGATCAGGCGGGAGCGCAGGGCATGCGGACCGATCCGCAGAAGATCTTCCTGCCGTGAGGTGAGGGTGTCCGTGTCCATCATCATCGTCTCAAAAATCATTATAGCGCTCTTTGCGCCGGCTTCACAAGGAGCTGGGGAGGGTTCAAAACGGGATCATGCGGGAGGCCGCAGGCGGCGGTTGAGGCCGTAGTAGCCGCTGCAGCGGAGCCACATCCCGAAGCGGGATTCCGTCCCGGGGCGCATGCTGATCCTCCGCAGGGCCCACCGGTCGATCGGATGGCGGCGATGCCCCCGGTTGGTGGTGCAGGCGGCGCGATATCCCAGGGAGCGCGCCAGGCGGGTGATCTCGGGAGTGAACCCGCCCGCCGGGTAGCTGAGGAATTCCACCCGGCCGCAGGATCTTTCCAGAAGCTGCTTCGAGAGGGAGAGGGATTCCTCCACCCGGGCCAGGGCCATCGAAGGCAGGTAATCGTGGGCGAGGGTATGGCTTCCAACGCAGATCCCACGGCCGGAGATCGCCGTCAGCTGCGCAGGGGTGAGGGACCCCGGCTGTCCCACGTTTCCGGCGATCACAAAAACCGCGGCCGGGATCCGATGCTCGGTGAGGATCGGCAGGGCATAGGTGAAGAAGTCGTCGCTCCCGTCGTCGAAGGTGACCGCCACCGATCGGTGAGGGGGCGGCTCGCCCCGCTCCAGGCAATCCACGAGCCTGCCCAGGGAGATCGGTCTCCAGCGCGCTGCCAGAAGAGCCATTTGGCGGTTGAAGCGGCCGGGGGGGATCGTCGGGGTGTCCGTCCGCCCATCGGGATGGATGCGGTGATAGGCCAGGATCGGCGGATACCAGAAGGGGGCTCTAACCATGCGGCGGTTTCCTTCCGATCGCCAGAAGGTAGCGGCCGCTGGCGTCTGCTTCAGCGCGGCGCGAAAGATCGGCCTGGAGGAGCAGATCCTGCGCGGCCTCGGGCAGATCGTCCGGATTGACGGCGAGCCAGGAGAGCCACCCGATCGGCCGGATCCCGATGAGCTGGACGCCGAGCGAGGGATACAGGGATTCCAGATCTTCCCTGTCCTGCCAGTTGTAGTAGGAGCCGAAAAGCGTCCCCTCCTTCTGCGAGAGGAGGAGCCGGACGGCATCCCAATCCTTGCGCTGGAATGCCTCGGCCAGATAGTACCCGGTGGGCCGGTGGGAGATGAAGCAGAGCCCTCCAGGGCGGAGGACCCGGATCAGCTCCCGCAGGATCTGGCGATGGTTGTCACGCAGATAGAGGACCTCGGTGCAGAGGACCACATCAAAGTCGGCGGCGGGGCGGCGCGCGAGCCACTGCGTCAGGTCCGCCCGGACAAGCTCCAGCTCCGCCGGGGCCTCGGAGGCGTGCCGCCGGGCGCGGCGCAGGCCCACCCCGGAGGTGTCCACGCCGGTCACCCGGTGGCCTTGGGAGGCGAGCGGAACGGCGAGCCGGCCGGCCTGGCATCCGGCATCCAGGATCCGGAGGGGAGGGTGCAGGTTCAATCCGTCGAGCGCCTCGTGAATGTGGTGCAGGTAGATCTCTGCAAAGTAAGACTCCCCGGGGTTCTCGAACATGTCATAGTAGCCGGGCTCATCCCGCAGGATCGTCCGGCGGATCTTGCGGAGGAGCTTATTCATTTCCCTGCTCCACCCGGATGAAAGGGACGAGCGGCAGGCAGAGGAATGTCGCGACGCCGGAGATGATCACGAGCCAGTTGTACCCGACCAGGTCGTACAGCTTCCCTCCGGTGATGCCGGAGAGGAACATGCCCAGATTGAGGATGGAGGTGATCAGTGCGAAGGAGGTCGCCTCCCTGCCCTTCGGGCAGATCCGGGCGGCGAAATCCACCACGATCAGCTGGATCGCCATGCTGAAGATGCTGAACAGAATCGTGTACAGCACGATGCTGACGCGCGTGAGATAGAGGTAGGCGAACGTCGATGTGCCACTGACCAGCACGCTGATCAGCAGCCACTTCCTGAGGTTGATCGTCCGGTTCACCTGCCAGTACCAGACGGCCCCCAGGATCGAACAGGCGGAGCCCAGCGTGCTCAGCAGGCCCATCGCAAATCGAGAAAAATGCAGCTCATCCCGCATCCGGTAGGAGAGGGGTACGCCGAAGGCCGGAGAGAACCAGAACAGGAACAGGAACAGCATGGACAGCAGCAGGCGCCGGTTCCAAAGGATTTCCCTCCAGGTGGTCTTCGCCTGGAGTTCGCGCGCGGGCTGTTCCTTGTAAGAGAAGGCGAGGGCTCCCACCAGCGTCGGCACGATCGCGACCAGGAGGAAGCTCAAGTGGTAGTCGAAATGCTCGGCGATCCAGCCGCCAGCCGCCCCGGTGATCACCGTGGCCAGCGTGAGGGATCCCCACTGGATCGACTGGATCCGGCCGGTCAGCTTGTGTCGCTGCCCTTCCTCCACCATGATTCCGTCCACCGCGACGTCCTTCATCGCCCCGCCCAGCGAGTCCAGCACCAGGAAGGCATAAAGGGCCAGCAGGGGCAGCGCCGGGAGGATGCCGAGCGTCAGAGCCGTGGTCACTCCGAGAATGCAGCCCAGGATCATGTACGACTTGCGGCGGTAACCGAACAAGGGAAAGGTGTCGGACAGCCATCCGTAGAGGGGCTTGATCATCCACGGGATCGTCGTGACCGAACCAAGGTACATCACCGTAGGGGGGGGCAGGTGCAGGGTCTCCTTCAGGTAGAAAAAGAGAGGTTGGCTGGTGAGGCTGCCGATCCCCTGGTTGAAGTAGACCAGGGCCGACATCGAATAGATGAGGAGCAGGTGCTTTCGGGGAAGCGGCTGAAGCGGCGGGGCCAGCGGAGGCGCTTCTATGGCTGCGGAGCCGCCGGCACCGGTTCGGCGGGCGGGGTTTGCTGCTCCGGCTGGGCCTGCTGTGGCTCAGCCGGTGACGGCGCCGCTGGGGTCGAGGCCGGCGCCTGGACCGGGCGGGCCCTCTCCAGCAGGGAGCGGCCCCGGTGGATGGAGGTGATGGCCAGCGAGAGGGAGGTCAGCATGAAGATCACGGCGCAGACGGTGGTCGCCCGGGTCAGGATCGCGGCACCTCGGGTCCCGAAGAACGATTGGGCTGCGCCCCCGAAGGTGTCGGCGAGCCCCCCGCCCCGCCCCGCCTGGAGGAGGATCACCGCGATCAGCACGAAGCAGACGGTGACATGGACGAGGAGGATCAATGCGTAGAGCATGCGGAGCCTTTCCTGGCGTGGGAGGCGGCCTGCACGATGGAGAGGAACGCGGCGGGATCGAGGCTGGCGCCGCCGACGAGGGCGCCATCCACATCCGCCTGCGACAGAAGCTCGGCTGCGTTGTCCGGATTGACGGAGCCGCCGTACTGGATGCGGGCCCGCTGGGAGACATCCTTCCCGAACCGGTCCGCCAGCCAGCGCCGGATCCGGGCGTGGACCTCCTGCGCCTGCGCGCCGGTGGCGTTTCGGCCGGTCCCGATCGCCCAGACCGGCTCGTAGGCGATCACGAGGGTTTCGGGGGCCGAGGCGGCCGGGAAGCCGGCCAGGGCGATCTCGAGCTGGCTTTCGATGACGGACCAGGTGCGCCGGGTCTGGCGGTGCTCCAGCGTCTCACCCACGCAGAGGATCACGCGCAGACCCTGCTCCACGGCGGAGAGAACCTTCTTGTGGATCGCCACATCGGTCTCCTGAAGGAGCTGCCTGCGTTCCGAATGTCCGACAATGGAATAGACGCAGCCGGCCTCCTTCAGCATGGAAGCGGAGATCTCTCCGGTGAAGGCCCCCTGCTTTTCCCAATGGACGTCCTGAGCCCCGAGGAGGATCCGGCTGCCGCGCAGCAGCTCCCCCACCCGCTGAAGCGCCGTGTACGGGGGGCAGAGGACCACCTCGACCTCGGAGAGGGCCGCTGCGCCCTGGACGGCCCCGCGGGCGATGGAGGCGGCCTGCTCCAGTGTGCCGTTCATCTTCCAGTTCGCGGCGACGATCGGCACGCGCAGAGCGGTGCCAGGACCCATCAGGTGCCTGGCACCGTTTTTTGAAGGGCCGCCACCCCCGGCAGGATCCGCCCCTCCAGGAACTCGAGACTCGCCCCGCCGCCGGTCGAGACATGGGTCATCCGGTCCTTCAGCCCGAATTGATTCACTGCCGCAGCGGTGTCCCCTCCCCCCACCACGGTGACGGCGCCGGAGCGGGCGAGCGCCTCGGCGATGGCGCGGGTCCCCTCGGAGAAACGGCTCACCTCGAAGACCCCGAGCGGGCCGTTCCACAGGACGGTCCGTGCCCCGGCGAGCGCCTTTCGGAAAGCCTCCCGCGTCTTGGGCCCGATGTCCACGCCCTCCCAGCCGTCGGGGACCCCCGGCTTCTCGGTGACCTGCATGGGGGCGTCGGCGGAAACCTCCCGGGCGATCACGTGATCCAGCGGCAGATGGAGCTGAACCCCCCGCTCGCGCGCCTTGGCGGTGATCCGCCGCGCCGTTTCAAGATGGTCCTTCTCGGTGGGGGAGTTGCCGATGCCGATTCCCTGGGCAGCGAAGAAGGTGTACTGCATGCCGCCCCCGATCAGGATCCCGTCCACCTTGTCGATCAGGTTGTCGATCAGCCGGATCTTGTCCGAGACCTTGGCCCCCCCGAGGATCAGCCAATAGGGGGAGACCGGCCGATGGAGCACGCGGCCCAGGGCCTCGAGCTCCGCCTGGAGGAGGAAGCCGGCCACGGCGGGCAGATGCTGCGCCACACCGGCCGTGGAGGCGTGGGCGCGATGGGCGGTTCCGAAGGCGTCATTCACGTAGAGGTCGCCGAGCCGGGCCAGCGCCTTCGCAAAGGCCGGATCGTTGGACTCCTCCTCAGGATGGAAGCGCAGGTTCTCCAGCAGGAGGATCTCCCCGGGCCGTAACCGGCTGGCCGCCGCCTCCGCTTCGGGACCGATGCAGTCCCGGGTGACCTGCACGGGCCTTCCGAGGAGCCGCTCCAGCGATCGCGCGACGGGGCCCATCCGCATCTCCTCCACCACCCTGCCATCCGGCCTGCCGAGGTGGCTCATCAGGATGACCCGCGCCCCTCTCTCCAGAGCGTAGCGCAGGGTGGGCAGCGCCGCCTCGATCCGGGTGGTGTCGGTGACCTGACCGTTCTTGAGCGGGACGTTGAAATCGACCCGGAGGAGGACCCGCTTGCCATCCGGATCGATCTCCCTCAGCGCGCGAAAGGGGGGTTCGGCCACCGCCTGCTTCACCGCCGGCCCCCGGCCGCCGTGACCGGTTCCGGGTGGGAACCTCGGCTGACCACAAACTCGATGAGGTCCACGACGCGGTTGGAGTATCCCCACTCGTTGTCATACCAGCCGAACACCTTGACGATGGTTCCGTCCGTGACCTTGGTGAGCGGCGCATCGAAGATGCAGGACTTGGGGTTGCCGTTGAAATCCCTGGAAACCAGCGGCGCCTCGGAAAACTCCAGGTACTTGCCCAGCGGCCCCTGGGCGGCCTGCCGGAAGGCGGTGTTCACCGCCTCCACGGTGGTCGGCTTGGTCACCTCGCAGGTGAGGTCCACCAGCGAGACGTTCGGCGTCGGGACCCGGATCGCCAGGCCGTCGAGCTTGCCCTTCAGCTCAGGGATCACCAGGCCGATCGCCTTCGCAGCCCCGGTGCTGGTGGGAACCATCGATTGGCCGGCGGCGCGGGCGCGCCGGAGATCCTTGTGGGGCAGGTCGAGGATCCGCTGATCGTTCGTGTAGGAGTGGATCGTGGTCATGAGGCCCTTCACCACCCCGACGGATTCCTTGAGGACCTTGACCATCGGCGCCAGGCAATTCGTGGTGCAGGAGGCGTTGGAGAGGATGTGGTGCTTGGCGGGATCGTACATGGCATCGTTGACGCCCAAGACGATGGTGAGGTCCTCGTTCTTCGCAGGCGCGGAGATGATCACCTTCTTCGCCCCGGCCTGGAGGTGTCCGGACGCCTTCTCCCGGTCGGTGAAGAGGCCGGTGGACTCGACCACGATCTCGACCCCCAGCGCCTTCCAAGGCAGCTCCGCCGGCGTCTTGAAGCTGAGGATCTTGATCCGCCGTCCCTCGATCACCAGCTCTTCCCCGTCGGCCCGGACCTCGACGGGAAAGATGCCGAAGTTGGAGTCGTATTTCAGGAGGTGGGCCAGCGTGACGGCCCCCACCGGCAGGTCATTGATGGCCACGAACTCCAGCCCGGGCCGGCCCCAGCCGGCGCGCAGAACCAGCCGCCCGATCCGTCCAAAGCCGTTTATCCCAACGCGCACTGCCATTCACTCCCCCTTTATCTGAAAGCTCTATGTTACTCGACGGCCGGCAGGCCTTCAAGCTCCTTTTGGCCGCAGACGCGCGCCGCGCCCAAGGGGCTGCCCTCTGAGGAACTCAGCCGCCTCGAGCGGTTTTCGACCCTCGGCCTGGAGCCGATCCACCCGGATCTGGCCCTTGCCGGTCTGGATCCAGAGCCCTTGGCGGGCATCTGCCTGCGCCACGGAGCCGGGTGGGAGGGAGGCCTCGTGCCGGCCGGGGTCGGGATGGACGCGGAGCAGCTTGATGAGCTGATCGCCGGACCAGGTCAGCGCGCCGGGCCACGGCTGCACGGCACGGACGAGGCGGTGGATGGCGTCACAGTCGTTCTCCCAGCGGATGATCCCATCCGCCTTCTGAAGAGGCGGCGCCAGGGTCGCCTTCGATTCATCCTGCGGGGTCAGGGGCGGCGGATCCCGCTTGAGAAGCTCGAGCGCTGCGGGCCAGGATTCGGCAGCCAGGCGGGAGAGTTTCTGCCCGAGGGAGGGGGCATCCTCCTCCGGCTCAATCGGGCATTCGGTCTGGAGAAGGATCGGGCCGTGGTCCACCTTTTCGTCGAGGCGAAAGATGGTGACGCCGGTCTTCGCTTCTCCGGAGAGGATGGCCCGGGCAATGGGCGAGGCCCCGCGAAATCTCGGAAGAAGCGACGCATGGGCATTGAAAACCCCTTTGCGGAACAGCGCCAACAGCGCCGAAGGAAGGATCCTTCCATACGCCACGACCAGACCGACATCCGCCTGGGCGGAATGCAGCTCGGACAGGAACCGAGCGTCATCCAGCCGTTCCGGTTCCAGCACCGAGATCCCTGCAGAGCGAGCCGCCTCGGCCACCGGCGAGGGCTGCAGGATGCCGCGCCCTCGGCCAGAGGGACGGGCCGGCTGGGTCACCACCGCTCGAAGGCGGTGTGAGCCGCCCAGCAGCACCTCCAGACTGGGAACGGCAAACTCCGGTGTGCCGAAGAAGAGGAGGTTCATCGCTTCAGGTCGATCTGTGCGAGGGCCTGCGCCAGCTCGCGGTACCGGCGAATCAGCCGTCTTCGCTCCCAGTAGAGGATCCGGTCAATGTACAGGCGGCCCTCGAGATGGTCCACCTCGTGCTGCAGGATCCGAGCCAGCAGCCCCTGGGCCACGATCCTTTTGGGCTTGCCCTCGGGATCCAGCCCCTCGACGGTTACCTCCGCCGCTCGGGTGACGTCGGCAGAGAGTCCTGGGAGAGAGAGGCAGCCCTCCGGGGAGGAGATCGATCCCCGTCTGCGCAGGATCCGGGCGTTGAGCAGGATCAGCTCGGCGCCGGGCGTTGCCTCCGGATCGGCGACCAGGATGTGCCAGGGGGATCCCACCTGATTGGCTGCCAGCCCGACCCCGTGCGCGCTGTGCATCGTCTCCACCATGTCTCCGATGAGCCGGCGGATCTCCGGCGTCACCTTCAGCACCTGCCTGGCCCTTTGCCGCAGGATGGGATTTGGCTCCTTGACGAGGCGGAGGGTCATCGCAGGGGGTCCACGTCCACCGCCATGCGGCAGCCGTGCGGCGGGCGGAGCCGATCGAGCACCGGAACGATCTCCTCGAGGAGCCGATCCATCCGCCGGCTCTTCAGGAGGATCTGCCAGCGGTACTGCCTGCGCAGCCGCGGGATCGGCGCCGGACCGGGCCCGATCGTCTGGAGGACGGAGCCGAGCTGCCGGCATTCCTTCGCGAGCTTCTCGGCGTAGGAAAGGGCGCGGGGCGCCTGGACGGAGCGGATCGTGAAGGAGAGGAGCCGGCTGAAGGGCGGAAGGCGGAGCTGCCGGCGCACCTGAAGCTCCTGCTGGTAGAAGCGGAGATAGTCGTGGGACCGGGCCGCCTCGATGGCGTAATGATGGGGGTTGTAGGTCTGGACGATCACGCGGCCGGCCAGCTCCGCGCGGCCTGCCCGCCCGGCGACCTGGGTGAGAAGCTGAAACGTCCTCTCGGCGGAACGGAAGTCCGGGAGGTGCAGCGCGGTGTCCGCGGAGATGACCCCCACCAGGGTCACCCTGGGAAAATCCAGCCCCTTGGCCACCATCTGCGTGCCGATGAGAAGATCCACCTCGTGCCGGCTGAAGCGCCCGAGGATCCGGGCGTGCGCGCCGCGGGTGCGGGTCGCGTCGCTGTCCATGCGCTCGATCCGCCCTTGAGGGAAGAGTCGGGCCAGCTCGCTCTCCACTCTCTCGGTCCCCAGCCCCTGGAAGCGGACGTACTGCGAACGGCAGCGGGGGCAGAGGTCCGGAGCCTCCGCCTCGGTCGAGCAGTGGTGGCAGAGGAGCTTGCGGCTGGCCATGTGGTACGTCAGGGGAAGCTGGCACGAGGGGCAGCGGACCGCATAGCCGCAGCGGGGACAGTGCACAAAGGTGGAGAATCCCCGCCGGTTGAGGAAGAGGATCGCCTGCTCGTGCTGAGAAAGCGTCTGGGCGATCGATTCCTCCAGCCGGCGGGAAAAGATCCGATTCCGGGCGGTGACCTCCTGACGCATGTCGACGAGCTCCACGCGGGGAAGCGGGACCTCTTCGATCCGGCGCGGCAGTTCGAGCAGGCGGAGTCCCGGCGATCGTCCCGTGGTCCGGTGGAACGTTTCGATCGAGGGGGTGGCGCTTCCCAGAACGACGACGCCGGAGACCAGCCGTGCCCGCTCGATGGCCACCTCCCGGGCGTGGTACCGGGGAGCATCCTCCTGTTTATAGGAGGGCTCATGCTCCTCATCGACCACCAGGAGGCCCAGGTTCTGAGCGGGAGCAAAGACGGCGGAACGGGCCCCCACGACGACGCGCGCCTGGCCGGCCCGGATCCGCTGCCATTCGTGGAGGCGGTGCCCCTCCGCCATGGCGCTGTGAAGGACCGCAACCGCCTGCGTCCCGAACCGGCTCTGGAAGCGCTCGATCGCCTGAGGGGTGAGTGAGATCTCAGGGACAAGAACGATGCAGGAGCGGCCCAGGTCGAGGATCTGCCGGATCGCCTGCAGGTAAACCTCGGTCTTGCCGCTTCCGGTGACGCCGTGGAGCAGGAAGCGATCGTGACGGCGGCGGGCGATCGACTTCCGGATCGCCTCGCAGGCCCGCCTCTGTTCCGCGTTCAGGGGCAATGGCTGGCTTGGGATGGGGGTTGCGGTCGGCTCTTCGGCCCTGGGCCGCGTTCGGGACGTGCCGCGCCGCAGCGGTCCCGGCAAAGAGGCGGCGATCGCCTCTCCCCAGCTGCAAAGAGTGGTCCGGGAGATCCAGCGGGTCAGCTCCAGCAGGTCCGGCGTCAGGAGGGGCGAGGAATCCAGGAGCTCCGAGAGGGGGCGGAGCTTCGGGACCTGCGGGCGGGCTGTGAAGCCGACCAGCATCCCGATCGCCTCGCGTCTCCCGAACGGAACCCGGACCCGCATGCCGACCTGGGCTCCACCCTGGAGCTGGCGCGGCACACGGTAGTGAAAGGGTGAGCGCACCGGCAGCCAGACAGCTACCTCTGCATAAGATCCGTTCCTCTTCATCGCAGGAACGTGAGAACGCGTTGGAGGTCTTCCCAGGCCTCCTTCTTGGCGGCGGGATTGCGCAGGAGATACGCAGGGTGGAAGGTCACGACGAGCGGAATCCCGTCCCACTCGAACGCCCTGCCCCGCAGCGCCTGCATGGGCGCATCGCTCTGCAGGAGGGCCGAGGTGGCTGTCTTTCCCAGGGCGCAGATGACGCGCGGCCGGATGGTCCGCAGCTGCGTCTCGAGGTAGGGGAGGCATGCGGCGACCTCCTCCGGCTGAGGCACACGGTTTCCAGGGGGACGGCACTTCACCACGTTGGTGATGTAGACCGAGCTGCGCCGCAGACCCATGGCCTCAATCATCCGATTCAGGAGCGCCCCTGCCGCTCCGACGAAGGGCTTCCCCTGAAGATCCTCTTCCCTGCCCGGCCCCTCCCCCACGAAAACGAGCCTCGCATCCAGGGAGCCCTCCCCGAACACCACACGGTTGCGTGCCCTGCAGAGGTGGCAGAGCTGGCAGCGCATCGCCTTGCGCCGCACCGGCTCCAGGATCTGCTGCTTGCTTCCCGCCGGAGCCCGCACGGTGGCGATCCCGCGTGCATGCATCTGCCGGAGCAGCTGCCGGGCGTCACGGACCAGAGTCCTCAGCTCGGCCGCCGGCTCGTTCATGGGAGGAGGGCCAGGCGGGCAACGGCCGAGGCGGCCTCCGGGTGCGCCATCTCCTTCGCGCGCCGGGCCATGGCGAGCAGCCGGGCCGGCTGGCGTCGGAGTTCGCCGATCAAAGACGGAAGCCCGCGCAGATCCGTCACCTGGAGCGCGGTTCCCATCCGCACCGTGACCCGGGCGTTGCGGCTCTCCTGGCCGGGGATCGCCGCCACCAGGAGCAGGGGCAGTCCCCTGGCCATCGCCTCCGCGCAGCTCAAGCCCCCTGGCTTGGAGAGCATGATGTTGGAGACGGCCATGAGCTCATGCATGTTGCTGACGAACCCGTACACCTTCATGGCATGGTGGATCTGTCGGCGCATCCGCTCCAGCTGCTGGAAGAGGTCGGGATTCTTCCCGCTCACGACAAGCACCTGCATCGGTTCCTGCACACGCCCGAGGAAGCGGATCAGATCGGTGACCGGACCGGTTCCGAATCCGCCGGAGGCCACGAGAACGGTGAATTGCTCCGGATTGAGCCCCAATCGGGTGCAGAGGGCCCGGCGGTCGCCCTCCTGGCCAAAGCGGGGATCGATCGGGACTCCCAGCACCTGGATCCGTTCCTCGGAAACGCCCCGGCTGCGGAGATCCTCTTTGCTGGCGGCGGAGCCGACGACGTACCGGTCGATGCCCGGGACCACCCAGACGCTGTGGGCAATGAGGTCCGTGATCACGGTGATGAGGCGGGCGGAGATCCTCCCGGATCGCTTCATCCAGGCGGCCACCTCCATGGGGAAGAAGTGTGTACCGACGATGACGTCCGGCTGGTGAGAGCGCAGGATTTCCTCCAACGGGCGGCCGTGCCAGGCGTTGCTGATCCGGTGGAGCCTTTCGGCGAGGGGCCGCAGCAGCCGCCAGTCGCTGAGCCCGTAGGCCGCGCCCCAGACCAGCGGCCAGCGGTGGATCATCCCGAGGTAACCGCGGGTGAAGGTCCAGCGGTAGAGGGCGTCCATTCCGTCGAGCCCGTTGAGGAGCACCACGGATGCCTCCGGAGCCAGGGTGCCGAGGGAGAAGGCGATCGCCTCGGCGGCCCGCTGGTGGCCTGATCCGGCCGGGACGTGCGCGACAACGACCTTCATCGCAAGAGCCAGCGCACGGCGGCCCGGAGATCAGGCGCGGTATGGTCAGGCGGAGGCTTCATCCGGCGGGCGCGGCTGCGCGATGTCGCGCCGCTGAGGACCAGGACCGTCCGGCAGCCGGCCGCCTCCCCCATCCGGATGTCGGTGGCGTTGTCTCCGATCAGGAACGAGCGGCGCGGGTCGATGCGGAAGCGGCGCGCCCCGCGGAGGAGGAGCCCCGGGCGCGGCTTGCGGCAGCGGCAGCCGGCCTCGGGTGCATGCGTGCAGTAGTAAACGGCATCCACCCTGCCCCCGGAGGAGCGGATCTCCCGAAGCATGTTGCGGGTGATCCCGCGCAGGCGGGCGGCGGAGTAGATGCGGCGGCCCACCCCCGCTTGGTTGGACAGGATGATCACCTTTCGGCCGGCCCCCCTGAGCTGGCGCAGGGCGGCCAGACTCCCCGGCAGGAAACGGAACTCCTGCCAGCGGGTGATGTATCGCTTCGGCGGGACGGGCGGGGCGTTGATCACCCCATCCCGGTCCAGGAAAACGGCTTGGCTCACGCCACGGTGGCGGCTGCGGACCTGACCCTGCTGCGCCAGTAGTTGAGCAGATCCTCCAGGGTCTTCTCGAGCGGGATCGTCGGTTTCCAGCCGGTCTGCTTCATGAATTTGGAGGCGTCGCCCCGCAGGATCTTCACATCGCTGGGGCGCAGGCGGTCCGGATCCACCTTGACCGTCACCCTGGCGGAGCTGAAACCGAGCAGGAGATCCAGCACCTCGCGGATGGCGACCTCCCTGCCGCTGCAGAGGTTGTACACCTCTCCCGGCTCACCCTTCTCGAGGGAGAGCCAGTAGCCGCGGATGATATCCCGCACGTCGGTGAAATCCCGCCGGCTGCTCAGATCGCCCACGCGGATCACCGGCTCCTGCGCCCCGGCCTCGATCAGCGCGATCTGCTTGGCGAAGTTGGAGGTGGCGAAGGGCTCTCCCCGACGGGGGCCGGTGT
>CAYJQV010000009.1:0-46819 GCA_964372395.1 uncultured Planctomycetia bacterium
CCCGGCGGGAGGTTGGGGGATGGGAAGGGGATCGCGGGCGGTGCGCGGGCGGGGCACTCCCCGAAGCGGGGATGGCTCGGACCTGGAGATCGCCGGCGGGGGAGGGGTTGGGATGAGCACGGAGTCCGTCACGATCCGGGTGGTGCCCAGCCGCGTCCCGGCCCCCGAGCGGTTCTACCAGCGCTTCCAGGATGGGCAGGCGACGGATCCCTCCTGGCCCCGGATCACCACCGAGGAGTCGGTCCGCTCCTTCCCGCCGCGCCCCGGGGGGTTGAAGGTCCTCCTCATCAACGCCCCGATCCGGGAGTGGTCCTACCCGAACATCATGCCGCTCGGGCACGGCTACGTCGCCGCGGTCGCCGTGATGGACGGGCACCGGGTGAGCGTGCTGGACCTGAATGCCGAGCGGCGCAGGCCGGTGAAGATGACGGCGGCGGAGGTGGCCCAGTGGATTACCGAGCGTGTGACGGCGACGCTCCAGGAAGAGAAGCCGGACGTCATCGGCCTGGGCGGGATCGTGACGCAGTACAGCCGGATCCGCCAGATCGCGCGCCTCTGCAAGTCCATTCATCCCGATGTGCCGGTGGTCCTCGGCGGAGGGATCGCCTCCTCCCTGCCGGTCTTCATGGTCCAGCGGCTCGGGGTGGACGCCGTGGTGCAGGAGGAGGGGGAGGTGACCTTCTCCGAGGTGCTGCACCGGATCGAGGCCGGGGCGACGCTGGAGGGGGTGCGCGGCGCGGCCTGGCGCCGGGCGATCCGGCCCGGTGAGGTCGAGGTCCTGGACAACGGGCTGCGGCCGTCGGTGAAGAACCGGGCCGCCGGGCTGGACGCGCTGCCCTGGCCGCTGCGGACTCCCTGGCCGATCGAGGAGGTGTACCGGGTGAACCCCGTGGGGCACCTCAACTGGAGGTCGAAATGGATCGACGGGGCGCCGTCGGAGCAGGGCCAGTACTCCGAATCGATGATCGCCTCGCGCGGCTGCCCCTACGCCGCCGTGGCGTGCGATTACTGCTACGCGGCCTACCTGGGAAAGCAGTACCGGCTGCGAAGCCCCAGGGACATCGTGGATGAGATGGCCTTTCTCAAGGAGCGCTACGGGCTGGTCTACGTCCATTTCCTGGACGATCTCATGATGACGGACTACCGGTGGGCGCTGGAGTTCTGCGCCGAGCTGCGCGAGCGGCGCCGCCAGACCGGCTTCGAGGTGATGTGGGGCGGGACCTGCCGGACCAACATCGTGGCGGACGACGTGGAGCGGGCGCGGAAAGAGGGGCGCCCCCACATGCTCGAGCAGGCGTTCGAGGTGGGGATGCGGCAGGCCGGCTACGGGGTCGAGTCGGCCAGCCCCACGATCCTCGACTCGATCGACAAGAGCGGGCAGACCGTGGCGAAGATGTTTGTCGCCATCCGGGAGACGCAGCGGATCATGGGCTACGCCGACTGCTCCTTCATGATCGGCTCCCCGGGGGAATCGAGGGAGACGGTGGCGGAGACCGTGGCCTTCTGCAAGGAGGTGGGCTTGAGGCCCGAGGTCTTCTTCTTCACGACCGCCTACCCGGCCACCACCTTCTGGCAGCTGGCGCTCGACAAGGGCCTCATCGCCAAGGCGGTCACCGGCAAGCCGGGGCCGGCCGATGAGGAAATGATCGAGGAGTACCTGGTGCGGCTCGGGGAGCAGGGGGAGGCGGTGCGCACGAACTTCAGCGACCTGCCGGACGAGGAGGTGGTGGAGCTTTCCTGGAATGCGATCCGGGAGCTGGGCGCCCAGAACACCGTGCGCCATCCGCACACCGGCGAGGAGCAGCCACTCGAGAAGCCGGCCGTTCGCGGGGCGACGCACGCCGACCTGTAGGGGGAGATGAAAGCGCTCGTCCTGGGTTGCGGTTCCATCGGGCTTCGGCACATCGGCCACCTCCGGCAGCTGGGTGTAACGGAGATCGAAGCCGCCGACCCCAGCCCAGCCGCCCGGGAACGGGTGCGAAGGGAAATGGGGTTGTCCGCCTGGGACGATCCGACACGAGCCCTCTCCCTCCGGCCGGACATTGTGCTGGTCTGCACGCCGGCGGCCACGCACATCCCGGTCACGCTGCAGGCGCTGGCGGCGGGCGCGCACGTTTTCGTGGAGAAGCCGCTTTCCACCGCCCTGAAGGAGATCGGTCCGCTGGTCCAATCGGTGGAGAGGGACGGGCGGATCCTGCAGGTCGGCTACAACCTGCGTTATCACCCGGCCATCCGCAAGACGAAGGCGATCCTGGAGTCCGGTCTGCTGGGGAAGGTGGTCTCCGGTCATGCGGAGTTCGGATTGTATCTGGAGAAGTGGTGGTCGGGCCGGGACTACCGATCCAGCTACATGGCCAACGCCGAAGAGGGCGGAGGGCTGCTGCTGGATGTTTCGCATGAGATTGACCTGATGAGCTGGTTCCTGGGCCCGGTTCGTGAGGTTTCCGCTTACGCCGATCATCTGAGTCGCTTGGAGATGGCGGGATGGGATCTCATCAAGGTCCTGATGAGGATGGAGAGTGGAGCGCTGGTCTCCCTCTCCATGGACTGCCTTCAGCCGACTTACACCCGCGGCTTCACGCTGGCGGGAGAGGATTCCGCCCTGCGGTGGTCTTGCCCGGAAGGGCGGGCCGATACGTCGGTCGGTGAGCTGACCCTGTCTCCTCCTTCGGCGGATCGGTTTGAGCCGGTGGCGCTCTCCGGAAGCTCTCAGGAAACGTACCTGGAGGAGCTGAGGGATTTTCTTTCATCGGTCCAGACGGGCCGTGCTCCCGCCTGCGGATGGCGGGAAGCGGCCGAGGTGCTTCGGGTGGTGGAGGCCATCCGGCGCTCCATCGCTGAGGGGCGGTCGGTGGGGGTGGCGGGATGCCGATAGCGGTCCTCCAGGCCCGGCTGGGATCGACCCGCCTGCCTGGAAAGACGCTGGCCGACGTGGCCGGGAAGCCGATGCTGGAACGGGTGGTGGAGCGGATCCGGGCCTGTCCGGCAGTGGCTGGCGTGGTGATCGCCACGACGGTGGAGAAGCGGGACGATCCCCTTGCGGAGCTTGCGCTCCAGTGGGGGATCCCCGTTTTCCGCGGTTCGGAGTCCGACGTCCTGGACCGTTTTTACCAGACGGCCCGCCGGTTCGGCATCCGGCACATCCTTCGGGTCACGCCCGATTGCCCCCTGATTGATCCCTCCGTGGTCGGCGAGGTGCTGGAGGCGTACCGCAGCGGCCATTACGACTACGTCTCGAACACCCAGGGCCGCCGGTACCCGGACGGGCTGGATGCCGAGGTCTTTTCATTTCGGGCGCTGGAGACGGCCTGGAAAGAGGCCCGCCTGCCCTCGGAGCGGGAGCATGTGACCGCTTACATCCGAAACAGCGGGCTGTTCCGGATCGGGAACCTGGACGCCCCGCACGATTTCTCCGGGATGGTCTGGTCCGTGGACCGTCCGGAGGATCTGGAGTTCGTCCGGACGGTTTACGCTCGCCTGGAGAAGAGCGGGACTCTCTTTGGGTGGGAACAGGTGCTGCAATTGGTGCGGAGCGAGCCGTCCCTGTTTCGGCGGAGCAACGGGGCCATCGTGAATGAAGGATACTATCGCTCGTTGACCCAAGACGCGCCGCTTCCGGTTCGGTCAGGTGCCCTGGCGGCATCGAAATCCCTCAAGCAGAGGGCCTCCCTCAGGATCCCCGGCTGCTCCCAGACCTTCAGCAAAGGCCCGACCCAGTTTGTGCAGGGGGTGGCGCCCAGCTTCCTGGTCCGCGGCAAGGGGTGCCGCGTCTGGGACGCAGACGGCAACGAGTTCCTGGATCTGGGCATGGCCCTGGGGGCCGCGTTGCTCGGGTATGCCGATCCGGACGTGGATGCCGCTGTGGCGCGCCAGATGGCCGACGGGACGGTTTTTTCGCTGCCGCATCCGCTGGAGGTGGAGGTGGCAGAATTGCTGGCTGAGATGATCCCCTGCGCGGAGATGGCGCGGTTCGGTAAGAACGGATCGGACGCAACCTCCGGGGCGATCCGCCTGGCGCGGGCGGTGACCGGACGGGAGGTGATCGCAACCTGTGGTTATCACGGGTGGCAGGATTGGTGCATTGGAGCGACGACGCGCAACCGGGGCGTTCCAGGTGCGGTTCGAAGGCTGACCTTCCCGTTCGAATACAACAACCTGGAGAGCCTGAAACGGATTTTTTCCGAACGTCCCGGCGAGGTCGCCGCGGTGATCCTGGAGCCGGCCGGCGTGGAGGAGCCCCGGGAGGATTTCCTCCAGCAGGTGGAGAAGCTGACCCACCGGAACGGGGCGCTCCTCATCTTCGATGAGGTTCTCACCGGTTTCCGGCTGGCGCCCGGCGGCGCCCAGGAATACTTCGGAGTGATACCGGACCTGGCCTGCTTCGGCAAGGCGATGGCCAACGGCCTTCCGCTGTCGGCGGTGGTGGGCCGGCGGGAGTTGATGAAGCAGTTCGAGGAAATCTTTTTCTCCTTCACCTTCGGCGGTGAAACCCTTTCGCTGGCGGCGGCCAGGGCCGCGCTCCAGAAGATCCGGGAAACGGGTGTCCTGGCGCGTCTCTGGAACCAGGGCGGAAAGCTCAAGGACGGCTACAATGTGCTGGCACGCCATTACGGTCTGGAAAAGCTGACCTCGTGCATCGGCTATCCTCCGCGGACGGTGATCCAGTTCACCGGCTCCGATCGGCATGGGTCGCTCCTTCTGCACAGTCTCTTCCAACAGGAGTGTCTCCGGCGCGGCCTGCTTTTCACCGGCTCTCAGAACATGAGCCTCGCGCATGGGGAGCCGGAGGTCGATTTCGCGTTGCATGTTTACCGCTCCTGTCTGGAGCTGCTCGCCCGCGCCGTGCGGGAAGGAGCGGTGAGGGACCGGTTGGAAGGGGAGCCTGTCCAGCCGGTATTCCGCGATCCCTAACCCTATGGTTCGTTCGGTCCGGATCGGGGAGCGTCTCGTCGGGGATGGCCGGCCCTGCTTCGTGGTGGCGGAGGCCGGCTCCAACCACAACGGCAGTCTGGCCCAGGCCCTGCGGCTGGTTGATGTGGCCAGCCAGGCCGGCGTGGACGCCGTCAAGTTCCAGCTTTTCCGGGCGGACCGCCTGTATCCGAGGACCGCGGGCCGGAGCGCCTACCTGAGGCAGGATCGCTCCATCTACGACATCATCGCCGAGATGGAGATGCCCTACGACTGGGTGCCGAAGCTGGCGGCGTACGCGCGGCAGAAGGGGGTGCTGTTCCTGGCGTCTGTTTTCGATGAGGGGTCGCTGGAGCGGCTGCTGCCCCACGTGCCGGCCTTCAAGGTGGCCTCCTATGAGATGACCCATCTGCCGCTGGTGCGGGCCATCGCCCGCTGCGGCAAGCCGATGATCATTGCCACCGGCGCCGCGTCTCTCGAAGAGGTGGGTGAGACGGTGGAGGCGGTTCGTGAAGCGGGAAACCAAGAGCTGATCCTGATGCAGTGCACCGCTTCGTACCCGGCGCCGCCGGAGTCCTTGAACGTCCGGGCCCTGGTGACGTTGAGGGAGGCGTTCGGCGTCCCAACGGGCCTCTCGGACCATTCGCGGGATCCGCTGACAGGACCGCTGGCGGCCGTTGCCCTGGGGGCACACATGCTTGAAAAGCACTTCACCTTGAGCAACGCGCTTCCCGGCCCCGACCATTCCTTCGCGGTGGAGCCGGAGGAGCTCGGGCAGATGATCCGAAAGGTTCGAGAGCTGGAGAGCGCGCTGGGCAGCGGCGAGAAAACGGTGCATCCGGTGGAGGAGGAGCTGCGGACGTTCGCCCGGCGGCAGATCTTCGCCGCCAGGACGATCGGAGCCGGAGAGGCGTTCAGCCGGGAGAACACCGTGATCCTGCGCAGCGGCGGGAACAACGGCGGCCTGCCGCCGAAGCGGTACGAGGCGCTTCTGGGCAGGACCGCGGCCAGACGGATCGCCGAGGGTTCTCCGATTCGCGAAGGGGACTATGTCTGAGCGGCAGGTTCCGGTGACCTTGCGGCCGGCTCGTCTCGAGGATTGCCGCTCCGTCTGGGAATGGCGCAACGACCCGGACACGCGGGAGGCCTCGTTCAACACGGAGGCGATCTTCTTCGAGGAGCACCGGGCTTGGTTCGAGAGCCGGATCGGCTCACCGGAGGTGAGGATCTTCATCGTGCTAAGCCCCGAGGGGACGGAGATCGGGTACGTCCGGTTTCAGCTGAGAGGTTCCGACGCCGAGGTCAGTGTCGCGCTCAGCCCCGAAGAGAGGGGTAAGGGCTACGGCACCGCAGCGCTCCGGGCGGCGGCGGAGCAGCTCTTGTCGGAAGGGAAGGTGACGCAGGTTGTCGCGCTCATCAAGATCTCCAACTCGGGCTCTCGTCAGGCCTTCGAGCGGGCCGGTTTCCGGCTGCAGGGCAGCCGGAAGGTTGGCTTGGAGGAGGCGTGGCAGATGGAGAAGGTCCGGGAAGGGCCGGAGGGATGATGAGGGTGCTTTTGCGGTTGGAGGCCGGGCAGGGCATCGGGTTGGGACACCTGCGCCGCAGCCTCTCCCTGGCCCAGGCGATGCGGCTCCACGGGGTCGAGGGCCATTTCCTGCTGCATCCCGATCCTGAGGCGCTTGCCCTCGTGGAGCGGGCCGGTTACTGCGGCGAGCTGCTGAACGGGTTGGATCCTTTCGGCGAGGCGGACGCGCGCCAGACCGCCGCCGCGGCGGAGCGGCTGGGGGCCGATCGCCTCCTCATCGATTTCGACCGGATTCCGGTTGCCTACGTCGAGGCGCTTCGGGAGGCGGGGCTAGAAGTGATCATCCGGGATGACCTGGCCCTCCGGGCGCTGCCGGCGCAGATCGTGATCAACGGAAACGCCGATGCCGAGCGGCTGGATTACCGCCGCTGGGGGAAAGCGACCCGCTTCTTTTTGGGGCCGCGGTACGCGGTTCTTCCCCGCGAGTACTGGCAGCCGGCCCGTCGGACCGCGCGGGCGGAGATCCACCGCGTCCTGGTGGTTCTGGGCGGATCGGACGCGGGGGGCTGGATGCCCCGGTTGATGGAGCGGTTGGACAGAATCCCGGGGCGATTTGGGGTGACGGCGGTGGTGGGGCCGTTTTCGGACAACGCCCGGCAGGTTCGGGCAACCGCCGGCCGTCTTCGCAGGGCGGTTGAGGTTATCGATTCCCCTGAATCCCTGGCGCCCTGCATCGCCGACGCGGATCTGGCCGTGTCGGCTGCCGGACAGACCCTGTATGAGCTGGCCTGTTTCGGTTGCCCGGTGGTGTCGTTTCAGGCGGCTGCCAATCAGCGCGGCCAACTGGAGGCCCTGACCGAGGCCGGCTGCGTGCGCAGCGCGGGTGCCGGCGAGGATCCCGATCTGCTGGATCGAATCGAGGAATCCCTGTTGCGGCTGATGCGCAATCTCCAGGAACGGGTATCGATGACGCAGGCGGGGCAGAGGCTGATCGATGGCCGGGGGGCCGACCGGGTGGCCCGGGGTCTCCTGGAGGAGAGCCCGTGAACGGCGCCAGCGGCTTCAAGCTGATCTGCACCGTGGGTCCCGCGTCACGGGACCCCACCGTGCTCCGGCGGATGGAGGAGCTGGGGGCGTCCCTCTTCCGGATCAACCTTTCCCATACGCCGCTGGAGGATCTGGAGCCGTTCATCCGCGAGATCCGGGCGGCGACGGAGGTCCCCATCTGCCTCGACACGGAGGGGGCTCAGATCCGGACCGCCCGAATGCCGGGGGGCCGGATCGGTTTCCATGTGGGGCAGAACGTTCATCTCTTGCCCCGGGAGATGCCGGGAATCCCGGGGGTCGTTCTGTACCCGCCGGAGGCCTGTTCCTTGCTGGAGCCGGGGATGATCCTGCGGGTCGATTTCGGCACCTGCACGTTGGTGGTCGAGGAAAGGGCAGGGGAGGGTTGGCGGGCTCGGGTGATCGCCGGCGGGGTGGTGGGGAGCAACAAAGGGGTGGCGGCGGAGCGGGAGCTGCCGCTTGCACCCATGACGCCGAAGGACCGGCAGGCGATCCTTCTGGCGCAGCAGCTCGGAATCCGCTTCTACTCCTACTCCTTCTGCGCCGATGGGGCGGCCGTCCGGCTGCTGCGGGGGCTGGTGGGGAAGGATGCCGTGATCATCTCCAAGATCGAAAGCCGCACCTCCCTGATTCACCTGGACGGGATCATCGATGAGTCCGACGCGCTGCTGGTCGACCGGGGGGACCTTTCGCGCAGCATTTCGTTGGAAGAGATTCCCGCAGCCCAAAAATGGATCGTGCGAAAGGCCCATCAGAAGCCGGTCCCGGTCTACGTGGCGACGAATCTTTTGGAGAGCATGGTGGAGCAGCCGTACCCCACCCGGGCCGAGGTCAACGACATCGCCAACACCCTGCTGGATGGGGCCAACGGCGTGGTCCTGGCGGCCGAAACGGCCATCGGGAGGTATCCTCTGGAGTGCGTCGCCATGATCATGCGCATGGTCCGGCGTTACCACGACCAGGCGGACGGCGCGAGCCTGTCGCTGGATCTTCAGAGGCAGGCGCCGGTCCCATGAGCCTGGTCGTTTGGCTGACCGGCCTTTCGGGCGCGGGCAAGAGCACCATCGCCGCCCTGGCCCGGCGGGATCTGCAGGAAAAGGGGTTCAGGGTCGGATTCCTGGACGGGGATCTGGTTCGCCGCACGGTCACGGGCCGGCTTGGTTTCAGCCCGTCGGACATCGAGGAGAACAACCGGGTCATCGCCGGGCTGTGCCTCCGGGAGCGGCTCCGATGGGATCTGCTGCTGGTGGCGGTGATCTCCCCTTTTGAACGGTCGCGCCAGGCGGTTCGAGCCCGGCTGGGGGATTCCTTTGCGCTGGTATACGTCAAGGCCTCCCTGGCTGCGGTGATGGAGAGGGACCCGAAGGGGCTTTACCGGAAGGCAAGGGAAGGGATTCTTAAGAACGTGGTTGGCTACTCGCCCGGGGTTCCCTACGAGGCGCCGGACGGGGCGGATTTGGTGCTCGATACGGAGAGGGAGTCTGCCGAACAGTTGGCCCTGCGGCTGGCGGGGTTTGTCCAGCGGCGTCTCCAGAAAGGAGCCGTCCTTCCATGAGCCGGCCCCTCTTCTCGGTGGGGACCGCCCGGGGCGGCACCAACCTGCTGGCCCGGATGCTCAGCGTGCATGCGGAGATTTCCGTTGCAGCGGATCCCTATCTGCCGCTTTTCCGCTCTCTGCGCAACGGGATCCTGCGGTCTGCAGGTGATCCATGGGTTCAGTGGGCGGTGCCTCCCGACTCAGTGCTGGATGATTATTACTTCTCCAGAAGGAAATGGGCGGCGCTGGACGTGATCCAGAAGGCGACGCTGGGGGTGCCTTTTCAGGAGTCCGAACGCCCGGCCCTTCTGCAGGCCCTGGCGGCCCGGGCCCAGCTCTCTTCTTCACACGTGGTGCCGCACCTGGGCGGGCTGCGGGGCAGCTCCTACGAGGATCTCTTCAGAAGTGCCCTGGAGATTTTGGAAATGGCCGGCGGGGGTGGCCGGAGCTGGGTTGGCTTCAATGAAAACTGGGCGGTGGAGTTCCTGCCGGCCCTGGCGGCCTCTTTCCCGGAGGCGAAGTTCCTCATCCTCCTGCGCGACCCGCGCGGAGCGATTGCCTCGGCGCTCAAGGAGCCGGATCGGAAGAAGGTTCCGCATGTGATCTCGTTCGCGCGGCATTGGCGCAAGGCGGTGGCGCTCATGATCAAGTACCGGAATCAGGATCTGTTTCAGGACCGGCTGCAGCTCATCCGGTATGAAGATCTGGTGCAGGAGCCGGAACGGTGCGCCCGGCAGGCCTGCTCTTTTCTGGGTGTCCGGTTTGAGCCGGGTATGCTCGACACGGAGCGCTACCGGGCGGCGGGCGGAGGGCCGTGGACGGGGAACAGCCATCAGGGGGGGCCGGCCTCCGGGATCTACACCTCCTCGGTCCGGGCCTGGGAGAAAAGCCTCCCGCCGGAGGCAGTGGAGCTGATCGAGTTCATCTGCGATCCGGACATGCGCCTCCTGGGCTACGAGCCGGTGAATCGCTCGGTCGAGGAGGGGTCTCTGGGGCAGGGTGGTCTGGAATTCGCTGAGCGGGATGCCCGGGAGTGCCGAGGCTGGAGGAGCGATCTGGGGGAAGTTGAGAGGGACATTGCCCATGAGCTGCTCCGGAGATGGCTCGTCCAGGACGGGGTGGCCCCCCCCGATCCGTGGTGGATTCGAACCTGTTTTCTCGAGGGGCATCTCTTCGAGAAGTTGAAGTGGGGCGACCCGGTCCTGCTGCGATGAGAAGGATTCGCATCGGCCCCATCCGTCAGCTCTATCTCTTCGGAGGGGGAGCGGTTTTATTCCATGCCGCGGAGGCGGCGGTGCGAATGGGGATGGAGACGCGGGTGGTCACGTCGCCCCGCCACGCCGAGGAACCGCTGGGAGAAGAGGGCACCTCTTTCGCCCAAGCCATTCGCGCGAGAGGCCTGCCCCTGGATGTCCTCGGAGAGCTGGACCCGCTGGATTCTCCCTTCAGGGCGACCCGAGGGGACGCGCTGGGGCTGTCGCTGGGGGCAGCGTGGATCTTTCGGGAGGAGATGATCCGGCTCTTTGAAGGGAGATTGGTCAATTGCCACGGGTCGTGTCTTCCGGAGGATCGTGGAGGGGGCGGCTTTTCCTGGAGGATCCTGCGGGGCGACCGGAGAGGTCGTTCGTTGATCCATCTGGTCTCATCCGGCGTCGATTCGGGAGATGTGATCGTCAGTACCGACTACCAGTTCCCCGACGACTGCCGGATCCCCAAGGATTTTTTCCGGTTTCAGCGGGAGCGCGACATCCCCTTCGTCATCGACTTTCTGGAGAAGATTCACCGGGGCGCCGATTTTCCCGTGGTGCCCCAGCCGGAGGATCGGGCGACCACGTGGCCGCGCCTCAGCTCGAAGGTCCATGGCGCGATCGATTGGTCCTGGACCGCCGCGGAGGTTGAGCGGTTCATCTGTGCCTTCGATGATCCGTATCCGGGGGCCTACACCTTTCTCAGGGGGGAGCAGGTGCACCTGAAGGGCTGTTCCAGGGGCACGGCGGATCCGGTCTTCCACCCATTTCAGGCGGGGCTGATCTATCGGGCTGGCTCGTCCGGTTTTTACGTCGCATGCCGGGAAGGCAATCTCCATGTCCAAAGGGTGGTAGACGTGGATGGGCGGGAGCTTCCGTACCGGAGCTGGGTGGGAGACCGCCTGTGGACACCGCCGGAGGTTTTGGAGCGGAGCCGGCAGCTCCGGGTCCGTTACACGCCGGAGGGGCCTGCTGCACCGGAGCCGGCCGTGGAGTGCAAGCCGTGAATCCCCCCACGGGAACCGCCCCGGAGCGGCTTCAGGAGAGCCTGTTCGGCGTCGTCGAGAAGCTGCTGCTCAAGAATCGGACGATTGTTTCCAGCGACAACGTCCATAGCCTCTCCGTTCTCGGGGAGGTCGTCCCGCTGGTCCTGCACCGATATCCCACCGGCGCGGAGTACGGCACCTGGGTGGTTCCGCCGCGGTGGGACGTGAAACGGGCGCTTCTGTCGGACGGAGAGAAGATCCTGGCCTCCGCTCAGGACCATCCCCTCTTCTTGGCGCCCTATTCGGCTCCTTTCACCGGGTGGGTGAGCCGGCAGGAGCTTGACGCGCATGTCATCACCCGGCCGGAGATGCCGGATGTTTTCCCCTACGAGTATCGCCTGGCCTACGACTACAGCCGGCGATTGAAGGACTGGGTGATCGCCCTTCCCTACGCGCTCGTCGAGAGGTTGAACGGCTCCCGGTACTTTGTGGACATCGAGGTGGAAACCTCGCCGGGGGAGCTGCTGGTGGGGGAGAGCTTCCATCCGGGCCGAAGCCAGGCCACGTTCTGCCTGTTGAGCCATCTCTGTCACCCGGGGCAGGCCAACGACGGATTGGCCGGTGTCGCGGTGGGCGTGGAGGCCATGCGGAGGATTCGGGAGGAGTTCCCCCACCCGCGGCTGAGCTATCAGCTTCTCGTCCTGCCGGAGACCATTGGTTCTGCCGTGTACCTGGCCTCGCATGAGGAGAAGATCCCTAGCTATCTGGGAGGGCTGTTCCTGGAGATGGCGGGGATACGAAGCCCGCTGCGCTATGGCGGAACACGGCGTGGCGATACGTACATTGACCGGGTCATGCGGGAGGCGTTGACCCAGCACGGCGCTCCTTTTTCGGAATGCTCCTTCCTGGAGTCGTGGGGGAATGACGAGCGGGTTTTCGACAGTCCCGGAATCGGCATTCCCACCGGCTCCCTGGAGAGACACCCTTACCGCTGGTATCACACCAGCGGAGACGATTTATCCCAGACGGACCCGGGGAGTTTGGAGGAGATGGTGGAGGTCGTCATGGCCGCCGTGAGGATCATGGAGGCCGATTTCATTCCCAGGCCCGTTTCCAGGATTCCGATCTACTTGACCCGGTACCGTCTGTACGCCGACTGGGAGCAGCAGCGGGAGGATTACGACAGCCGCGCCCGGATCATGGACCTCTTCTGGAAGGGCCTGAGCGTTTTTGACATCTCCCAGCGGGTGGCTCTTCCGTATGCCAAGGTGAGGGCGTTTGTCGCTCAGTTTGTTGAACACCGACTCGTGGAGGAGGATCCGGTGACCCCCGAGTACGCCCGCAGGGAATGGGCCAGGCTCGATGCAGGCAGTTGAGGCCGAGCCGGCAGCCGCTCTCTACGATGAGCGCTATTTTCAGGCGTATCGCCACGATCCCAGGCGGGAGGCGTGGTATCAGGCCGAGCGGGCGCGAATCCTGGCTCTGAGGAACGGGGGGAGGATCCTGGACGTTGGCTGCGGTCTCGGGAGATTCCTCGAGGGATTTGATCCGGCCCGCTGGGAACGGTACGGCGTGGACGTGTCCGAGGTGGCGATTCGCGAAGCCCGCAGCAGGGGGATCCGGGTTCAGGAGTACGGGAAGGCGTACGATTACCCGAGGGAGCACTTCGACGTCGTGGTCTTCAGGGGCACGATTCAGCATCTGGATACCCCGTTTGCGGTCATCAAGCGGTGCGTGAAGCTTCTCAAGCGCGGCGGATGGATGGCCTTCCTCAGCACGCCCAACGCCGGAGGGATCTGCTACCGGCTCTTCGGGGATCTGCCGTTTCTCGACCCCCGCATGAACTTCTGGATTCCATCGGACAAAACGTTGATCCAGACGCTGACCAACTTCGGGCTCGTGGTGAGGCAGGTTCGCTACCCGTATCTGGAGACCCCGTATGCGCGTCCGTTGCGGGACCACTTCTATTTCGTCGGGCGCTGTCTGGGTCTGCCGCTCCGGTTCGCCTTCTGGCGGAACCTCATGGAGGTCTATGCCATCAAACCCGCGGAGGGCGGCGATGCAGACCGTGCGTGAATCGGCCGGCCTGCTCAGCCGCGGAGCCCGGATGAAGGGGTTGTTGGAAGAGCTCTACCCGCTGGAACGGGACCTGGTATCCGATGGGTTCGATCAGGCGCTGGAGCGCCTGGGCGGTGAGCTGCCCGTTCAGGTGCACCGCTACCGCAGCGGGGCGGAGGCCTGGAGCTGGATCATCCCGGAGAAGTGGAGCTGCCAGGAGGCGTACCTGGAACGGATGAACGGCGAGCGGATCCTGGACCAGAGGAACCACCCGCTGCACTGCGCCCGCTATTCCGCCCCTTTCGAGGGGGTCGTCTCCCGCGAGGAGCTCCTCAAGCATTTGGAGAGCACGGATCGGAGGCCGCTGGACATTCCGTACGCCTGGCGCCATTACCGGAAGGATTGGGCCCTGTGCGCGCCGGCGGCGGTGCGGGCGGCGCTGGGGGACGATTCCTACCGGGTGGTGATCCGGACGCGGCACGAGCCGGGCTGGCTCAAGGTGGGCGAGGTGGTGGCGCCCGGGGCCGGGGAGGGGGAGTTCGTGCTGTGCGCCCATCTGGACCATCCGGCGATGGCCAACGATGACCTGGCTGGGGTACTGGTGGGGGTCGAGGTGATGCGCCAGATCCTGCAGTGGCCGGATCGCCGGTGCACGTACCGTCTGCTGATCACTCCCGAGACGATCGGCTCGGTGGCCTGGCTGAGCGAGCATGAGGAGCGGATCCCGCGGATTCAGGCGGGGCTTTTCCTGGAGATGCTGGGGACCCCCTGTCCCCATGCGCTGCAGCATTCGTATCGGGGAGACACGGAGGCGGACCGGTTGTTCGCGTTGGCGCTGAAGGAGCTGGATCCGGAGGGTTGGAGCGGTCCCTACCGGCGGGTGATCGGCAACGATGAGCGGCAGTTCAACGCCCCGGGCGTCCGGATCCCCATGCTCTCGCTCGCCCGGATCTTCCATCCCCGGACGGGAAGGTGGCCTTATCCTGAATACCACACCAGCGCCGACACGCCGGCGGTCGTTTCGCCGGAAAGCCTGGAGGGCTCGGTGGAGCTGGTGCTCCAGATGCTGCGGTGGTGGGAGAGGAACCAATACCCGGTCAATCGGTTCCGCGGCGAACCCTTCATGACCCGCTATGGGCTGTTTGTCGATTTTTATCAGGACAGGGAAGGGAATCTGAGGCTGTTCGACGTGCTCCAGCGGATCGACGGCACAAACTCGGTGGCCCAGATTGCGTCGGCCTGCGGGGTCTCCTTCTCGTACGTCCTGGAGACGGTCGAGCGACTCCAGAGGTTGGGCTTGGTGCGGATGAGCCCCGTGCCGGTTTCTTCGGAGAGCCGATGAGGGAGAAGCCGCCGGTCTTTTTTGAGACGCTCCGGCGCATGGACTGGCCTCTGGTGGCCTGGTATCTGGCCCGCGGGCACCGGATCTTTGTCTTTGATTTTACGTACCAGCTGAAGAAATTTGCCTGGCTCAGGGGCCTGATCCACCGGGAGCGGGTGAGACGCCTGTACGTGCACCACGCTTCGCGCGCGGATGGCCTGGCCATCGATGCGGCGGAGTGGCTGTACCCGGGCGTGGCCTCCCATCCGTTCGTCCGGCGGATGGCGCGGCTCTACGGAGAAGAGGAGGTCGCCCCTGTTTTCAAGCATGCGCTGGCCCTCCATGCCCACCGCTATTTCTACACCCGCCTTTATCTCAGCAGGGTCCGGGAGCTTGAGGGGATTTCGGCTGGGGAGCTCTTGCTGGTACCGGAGACGTACGGGGTGTGGGACGCGCTCCTGGGGGGATGGGCCGAAGGAAAAGTGGCCGGCTTGACGGGCGTGCGCGTTCCAGGGGCTGCGCGGCTGTGGAAAAGGGCTCAGTTCGGCACCGCGAGGCGGCTCTATTACTTCCTCGTTTACGGGAGGCTGTGGTTGAAGGCCTCGGCGGCGCGGCTGGGGCTTTTCATGCGTCGGCATGGGACGGCGGCCGCACAGCAGAGGCTGGCCTCCCACGCGATCTCCATTACCTCCCGGTTCCTGACGGATTTTACGGCGGGAAGGCGGTTCGATTTTCTGTTGGGCCCGGGCGGATTGCAGAAGGAAAGCACCGCCTTTATTGTCGCTCCCCAAGGGGATGGCCCCTGGGTGGAAGAGCGGCGGGCGGACGGCTGCTGGATCATCCGGCAGTCGGATCATACCTCCCTCCCGGGGCTCTTCCGGTCCTCGTCGCGGCGGCTGCCATCCCGCGAGCTGGCGGCTGCGGCCGGGGCGGGGCTGGGGGGACTGGGGGCAGCCGACTGGCTGCATCAGGCCTTCTCTTCGGGGATTCGGATTGTCCTGGATGAATTCAGTCTCCTGGAGCGGCTACGGCCGCGTGCCTACGTTTATGCCAATCAGTACGGGCTGGATCCCCGGTGGCGCAATGCGCTGATTCGCCGGCTGGGCGGTGAAAGCTGGTGGTACGCCTATTCCAGCGGCGGGGCCTACACGCGGGAGGAGGGCGGTCCATTCGCCTCCGACGGAGATTTCGGGGGAAGGCATCGGTTCTGGTCCTACGAGAACGCCGATCATTTCGTCGCGCCATGCCGGCCTCTCGTGGATTATTACCGGAGGCACCGCCAGACGATCCGGCATTACCACGATGTCGGCAACCTCTGGTCGCAGGCGATCCTGGAAACGGCGCGCGGCATCCACCGGGGAGAGATCCTTCGGCGATGGTTTTCTTCCGTCGAAGGGGCGAAGGTGGTCGCCTGGTTCGACAGCTCCTTCATGGAGGCCCGGCATGCCCCCAGCACGTTCAGGGAGGCGATCGGCTGGTACACGGATATCCGCCGGTTGGCCGATGAGGATCCCCGCCTTCGGATGGTCATCAAGCCTTCCAAGGAGGCGCTCTATTATGTGGCCGATGATCCGGGCCAGCAGTGGTCCCATCCTCGAGCAGGCCGGCGCCTCCTGGAGGTTTGGGAGGCGCTGAAAAACCATCCGCGCGTCCGCTTCCTGGACCGGAGGACCGATCCATCGCTTGTCGTCGCTGTCAGCGACCTCACCATCACCTTCCCCTATACCTCGGTCAGCGCCGAGGCGCTGGGCGCCCGCAGGAGGGCCATCTGGTACGAGCCTGGGGAACGCTGGAGGGATACCCTGTACGCCCGCGCGCCGGACCTGGTGGCGCACGGGTATCCGGAGCTGCGGCGCCTCGTAGAAAGACTGCTGTGGGAGACCACCGATGCGGCGTATGAGGCGTTCCTCGAGCAGACGGTCCGTGGGTTGGTTGAGAGCTTTCTCGATGGGAAGGCGATCTCCCGATTCCGCGCCCTGCTGACCGCCGGGAAGGAGGCCGCTCCTTCCGGAGATCTTCCGGCCATCCCGGTCCTTCAGGAGAGCGCTTGACCATGACCCCGCGGGCGCGCTCTGTGATCGGATATCTTCTCAGCCCCTATCGATGGCTTTTTGCAGGCATCCTTGCGGCGACACTGCTGACGTCTGTTTTGGAAGGGGTCAACGTGGCCGCCTTCTTTCCCATCTTCCGCTCGATGTTGGCCGGGAATGGATCGGTCGATGCGCCGGAAGGGGTCTTCGCTCTTTTGACACGGATGGCTTCCCGGCTTCCCTTTCAAGAGCCGCTCGTTGCGGCAGTCGTTTTCCTGGTCCTCATCATGGCGGCCCGCATCTTGTCTCAGATGACCGAAACCGCCCTGGTGGCCTACGCGAGCGGCACGATCCAGCACGACCTGAAGAACCGCCTGATGCAGAGGTATGCAGGTTTCCCCTGCGCCTTCTTTCTTGAGAAGAAGCAGGGGCAGCTGTTGTACAACGCCACCACGGCGGCAAGCCGGGTCGGCACTCTCTGCCAGAAGATTCCCCAGCTCGTGGCGCATGCGCTCACGGCGGTTGCCGTTGGATCTGTCTTCTTCCTGGCAGCGCCCCAGGCGGCGATCTTTTTGATGGCGCTGGGCTTCGGCTACTTCTGGATGACGCGGCTGCTTTCCGGGAAGGTTTCCTACCACATCGGCAAGGCGCGGGTCCACTCTTCGGCCGAGCAGGCCTCTGTGGCCAACGAGTTTTTTACAGGCATCCGTCAGATCCGATCCTTTGGGACCGAGGCGGCCTGGCTGAAGCGTTTCTGGGAGCACAGCCAGGCGTTTCGGGAGCTTTACATCCGCGACGCCATTTGGCTGGCGGTACCGAGAATCGCCCTGGAGGTGGCTGCCATCCTTCTGCTGGCCGCCTGCCTTCTGTACGTCCGGGCGGTTTCTCCGGGATCGATGGTCTCCGGCATCCCGCTGGTGGCGGTGTTCGGGATCGGCCTGTTGAGATTCCTTCCGTCCCTGACGCAGGTGGGACAGCTGCGGATGGAGATCGTCGGGCTGCTGGGAGACGCAGAGATCCTTTACCAGGCGCTGAGAGCGCCCGTTCCACTCTCTGACGGAAAAGGCCGGCCGTTCCGGACCCTGCAGGGGGAGATCGAGTTGGAGGATGTCGACTTCGTCTATCCCGGCCGCCCCCCTCTCTTTCAGGGGCTTCGGGTTCGGTTTGAGAGAGGGGAAACCACAGCGCTCGTCGGCAGCTCCGGCGGCGGGAAAAGCACGCTGGCCTACCTTCTCCTGGGCTTGCTGGATCCCATCCGGGGGAGGATCCTGGTGGACGGAGTCGATCTGAGGGAACTTGAGAAGCGGAGCTGGAGGAGGCGGATCGGCTTCGTTCCCCAGGACCTTTTTCTCGCACACGCTTCGGTTGCGGAGAACATCACGTTCGGCCGGCCCGGCTTTTCGGAAGCGGGCGTCCAAAGGGCTGCCGAGGTCGCCAACGCCGCTTCCTTTATCCGTCTGCTTCCTGAAGGGTACCAGACCCTGGTGGGCGAAAGGGGGATGAAGCTGTCGGGAGGGCAGCAGCAGCGGATCGCGATCGCCCGGGCGATCCTGGAAGATCCGGAGATCCTGATCTTTGACGAGGCGACCAGCTTCCTTGACGCGGAGTCGGAGAAGCTGGTGCAGGAGGCGCTTGAACGGATCTCGAGAGGCCGGACGGTGCTCCTGATCGCCCACCGGCTCTCGACCGTGCGGAGAGCCGATCGGATCGTGGTTCTGGAGGCGGGCAGGGTGGTGGAGCAGGGCAGCCACGCGGATCTCATCCGGGGAGCGGGGCGCTACTTTCAGCTCGCCGCGGCTCAATCCCGATGAGTCCCTTCTGGTGAGCCATGTGGTACGACGACTGGCAGGATAAACGGCACGCGGAACTTTTCGACAGTCGCGCCCGTTTGACGAGCGGCAGGCTGGCGAAGAGCTACCAATCCTTCAACGATGTCCGCCTGCTCAACGAGCGGCTGGATCGGAAGCGGCGCGTCACCCTCCTGGAAATCGGTTGCGCTACGGGCGAGTTCTACCGCTACCTTCGAACGGTCTATCCGCGGCTGGAGTACGTCGGATGCGACATCTCCGAGCCGGCGGTTGCCCGAGCGAGGGAGAAGTTCCCCGAAGGCCGCTTCTTCCGGTGTGCGCCCGATCACGACGTCCCGGAGCTTTTGAGCGCCTCGCAGCTTACGCGGGCGCCCGAGATCGTCTATACCAAGGACGTCCTCCACCATCAGACCGATCCGTTTGGCTTCCTGAGGCGCCTGCTGAGGGTTCCATCGGAGTCCCTGATCCTCCGGACCCGGACGCGGGACGTGGGACCGACGGTTCTGGATCCGGAGGAGTCGTGCCAGCGGCATTACAACGGCTGGATGCCGTACCTCGTCCTGAATCTGGAAGAGCTGCTCGAGTGCATCCGCGCGGAGGCGCCTGAAAGCGAGCTGTGCGTTTACCGGAACCGCATGGTTCTCGGAGGACGAGAGGGCCGCTTACTGCCGAAGGAATGCTACCTGCCGGAGACGGGAACCGCCGAAACAGCGATCGGGGTCTTCTTGAAAACAGATCAACCAGGGGAAACCCATCTGGAGGACCGGCCGGATATGGAGATGCCTGAAACGGCGCTGGACCGCTGGAAGGGGCTCTTAGTCCGGGGATGCGGACGGTGTAAGCCAGGATGAGCGACCCGCTCAGAGTCCGGTTCGTGCTGTCCAGCAACAGGTACAGCAGCGTGACCCGTCTGACGGCGGACACGGCGAATGTCCTGACACGGCTGGGGATCGAGGTGGTGGTCAGCTATCCGGCAGTGGACTACTGGGACTATCAGCGGTTCGCATTGCGTCGGGCAAGGGGAATGCGCAAGCTCAAGCAGCTGCTTCGAATGGGATCGGATTGGCTTCGGGAGGTTCCTTTCCGGAAGGAGTGGTGCGCAGGCAGGTTCCATTCGCTCAGCCCAAGCGTCCGGACGGAGCGCTACGGGATCTTTCCCTCCGCCGCCGGCTGGACGCCGGATGAGATCACGGTGGTCCACCCCCCCTACCTGCTTCCGCATGTTTTGCAGACGATCCCGCATTCGGGGATCAAGGTGGTCAGCGCCCTGCACATGAACCTTGAGAAGGCGATTCAAAGCCCCTGCCCGGAGGCGGCGGCCTGGTACCGGCATTGGGTTGCCCGGGAGCGGCTGGTTTCGATCCCCCGGTACACGACCAGCGAGCAGGCGAGGGAGGCGGCGGAGCGGCTCGGAATCGCGGTCCGCTGTGTCATCCCGGACGGGGTGGACTTGAGCCTTTTCCGTCCCTCGCCCGGTGCCAACACCCCCTTGAGGGTGACGCTTTACTGCATCCGGCATCCCCAGAAGGGGCAGGCCAGCGGATTGGAGGCGATCCGCATGGTCCGGGCGGCGGCGCCCGAGGTTCAGCTCTGTTCCTTGGGAGAGCTGTTGCCTGGCAGCGAGGGGTTGTTTCATCATCGCTACGGGTATCTGCGGGGCGAGGCGTATGCCGGGGCATTGCGGGAAAGCGGCATCGTCGTCTATCCCTCTCTGTACGACGGATTCCCGGCGCCTCCCCTTCAGGCGATGGCCAGCGGCGCGGCGCTGGTCGCCACGGCGGTGGATGGGGTGCAGGACTACGCCGTGGACGGGCAGAATTGCCTGCTGGCCAGGCCAGGGGACTCCAGCGGCCTGGCACAGGCGGTCCTTCGGTTGATTCGGGATTCATCCGTTCGGGAAACCGTGCAGAGGAACGGCCTTGAGACCGCTGGCCGATTCGATGTGGACCGGACCACGCGCCGGCTGCTGGAATTCCTCCGGGAAGTGTACGGGGAGCCGCCGCTGCGGCAGAGAGAAGAGGAGATCCTGCTTCAGAGATGAATGCCGTCATGGAATCGTTGGTGGAAGTGGTTCAGGCCGATCCGACGCCGGAGCCGCACACCAGCTCCTATTGGAAGCAGTACAGCCAGGGGTTCGTGGTCCGCAGGCAGGGAGAGGAGCTGGTTCTGCAGTCCAACTGGACGTTCGGCTCTTTTGGCCGGACGAGCGCGTGAGGGGTAAAGCGACGTGCGGATCCTGATCACGGGGGCTTCCGGGCTGCTGGGCGCGCATCTCGCATCGGGGCTGGCAGACCGGCATACGGTGCTCGGCGTCGACCGCCATCCGTGGTGGGGGGATCTTCCGGTTCCCCTGCAGGTCGGCGACCTTTCGGATCCGGCCTTCCGGGAACGGACGTTTCGCTCTTTCAAGCCGGAAGCGCTCCTCCATTGCGCGGCGATGGCCAACGTGGATGCCTGCGAGCAGGATCCCGCCGGGGCCTTTTCCTGCAACGCGGAGCTTACGGCCCGTTTGGCGGAGAGCGCCGCACCGGATTGTCTGTTCGTCTACCTGTCGACCGACGGTGTCTTCCGCGGTGAACGGCCGCTGCACGCGGAGGAGGACCCCCCCGATCCCATTACCGTTTACGGGCGATCGAAGCTGCAGGGGGAACGGGAGGTTCAGCAGAGGATCCAACGGCATCTCATCGTCCGGACGAATTTTTACGGCTGGTCTTCCGGCAGGAAGAAGACCTTTGCCGAATGGCTGGTCCGCTCTCTCGAAGGAGGGGAGCCGATCACGCTGTTCAGCGATTTCTTCTTTACCCCGCTGTACGTCATGGATTTTGTGGAGTGCCTTCGGCTGCTGCTGGAGTCGGGCGCCACCGGCCTCTTCCATGTGGCCGGCGGAGAGCGGGTCTCCAAGAGCCGGTTTGGTCTTCGGCTGGCGGAGCTGGCCGGTTTCTCCACGCGGGCGGTGCGGGTTGGCTCCCTGCACTCGGCCCCGCTGGTGGCCCCCCGTCCCGCGGATATGTCGCTGGCCTGTGGCCGGTTCGTCCGGCGGGCCGGGCGGGCGCTTCCCGGGCTGGACGAGGGCCTGAGGCGGTTCCTCCAGGACAGGGGAAGGCCTTTGAGCCTGCGATCGAGGATGGCCCAATGCATCCCCTGACGGTCGTGATGGCGGTCTACAACGATGCCCACTTCCTCCCGCTGGCGGTGGAGAGCATCCTGCAGCAGCGCTACACCGATTTCGAGTTTCTCATCGTGGACGACTGCTCCACCGATTCGACGCCGGAGCTGTTGCGCCGCACCACGGATCCGCGCATCCGCGTCGTGCGCCTGCCGCACAACGTCGGGCAAACGGCTGCGCTCAATGTGGGAGTCCGGGAGGCCTCTTCGGATTGGATCGCTCGGATGGATGCGGACGATTATTCCGCGCCGGAGCGGCTCGGGCGACAGATGGAGGCCTTGGGCTCCGACCGCTCCCTGCGCTGTGTGGGGACCGCCATCTGGGAGTTCCGGGAAGACCCTCGGCGAGTGGAGGCGGTGAGGGTCCGGCCCGCCACGCACGAAGCGATTCGGAGGGCCGCGCTCCACGGCTCGGGGATGTTTCACGGCAGCATCGTGGTGAGCCGGGCATCCCTGCTGGAGGTGGGTGGATACGACGAGCGGTACCGGTACGCCGCCGACCGGGATCTCTTCTTCCGCTTGCTCTGGCGCCACCGCGCCCGGAACCTTCAGGAGCCGCTCCTGGGGGTGCGCCGGGCCGGCGATCAGGACTCCTTTTCGCTGGCCGCCGCCGATGAATACATCGATCTCTTTGCCCGCCTTCTTTCGGCACAGAACGGATTCAGCTCGGCGGAGCGGGGCATTCTTCGAAACAGCCTGGCCTGGTCCTATCTGTTTCGTTCCTGGCACTTCAGGAAGAACGGGGATCTCGTCCGCTGGATCCGGGATCAGGGGCGGAGCTGGCGGGTTTGTCCCGCCTCCGCCATCCGAAACGCGGCGAACAGCCTCTTGAAGGGCCTGCTGCCGGCCGGCGCGTACCAGGCCCTTCGGAACGCCCTGGGAGGGAGTGAGCGTGACACGTTTCGAGTGCGCTGAACGAAGCTCGGCAGCGCCGGGCCGTTGGGCGGAGGATCCCGCCCTCTCCCGGCTGCACCAGGCCCTCAACGAAATCCGCTGCAGGGAACCGCACCCGGCCGTGGAAGCGATCCCCTGGATCACGCTGAAGCACCCGATCCACCCGGTGCAAGAGGAGCTGATCAACGGCTCCACCCCGGCCCCCCCGGCGGCCACCCGCCGGCGGTTCTGGGCGTGCCTCTTGGAAGCGGCGGGGCTGACGGCACGCCTGGTTCGTTTGAGGATTCGTCATGCAGCGGCCTTGCGGCGCTTGAGGCGGGAGCGGTTTGATGTGGCCGCCAAGAGCTGGGTCTTCTCGGGCCAGCCCGCCCCAGGCGCCGATTTCTACTACGGAGATCTGGGCGTTCGTCTGGCCCGCCGGGGGCTGAGGTTGCTGCTGTTGACCTCGGATCCGCGCGGATGGGATCTGCCGGTTCCTGCTTTCCTGCGGTCCGATGCCGGAGGCCAACTCCCCGAATGGTGTCTCGTACCGCTGTCGGCTCCATTCCGAGCGCTCTTTGCTCAGAGGCGGATCGCCAGGAGGCTCCGCCTTTGGGCCGCCTCTCTCCAGGAGGGGCTGCTGCGGCGGGCTGTTCGACGGGCCTCGGAGGAGCTTCTGGCCTGCGGGCTTACAGCGAAGGCGCTGTATCCCTGCATTGGGAGGGAGGCCGTTCGTCTGTGGAATCTGAGGGCGTTCATGACCCTGTACGAAGGGCACGGGTGGGAGCGTTGCCTGCTGCAGGCGGCGAGACGGCAGTCGCCCCGCTGCCTGGCCGTCGCGTACCAGCACACGATCCTCATGCCATACCAGATGGAGCTGCTTTCCCATTTGCCGCCGGCGCTGCCTCCCAGGCCGGATCTGGTGCTCTGCCTGGGAGAGCGGTCGCTGCAGCTCTTGAGCCCGGCGCATCACGCTTCCGAGTTGCTGGCGTTCGGCTCGTTCCGAAACACCCTTTCGCAGACGCGGGCCGAGGGTCCCTCGACGGATGGCAAACGGGTGCTGGTGCTGCCCGAGGGGTTCCGGGATGAGGCGGTGCGCCTCTTCAACTGCGCCCTGGAGGCGGCTTCGTTGGACCCCCGGTACCGTTTTGTCCTCCGCTGTCACCCGGTCCTTCCGTTTCAAGAGATCCGGGGAGATCTGGCGCAGGAGCCCAGTGAGCTGCCGAATGTGGAGCTTTCCGACCAGCGGCCCATCGAGGAGGAGTTCGCCCGCGCCGGTGCGGTCCTGTACCGCGGATCCTCCTCCGTCCTGTATGCCGTCCTGCGCGGGTTAAAGCCGATTTACCTTCGAGGGGGAGCGTGCATCGACCCCCTGTTCGAGCTGGAGGGATGGCGGGAAACGGCGGGCTCCGCTGCCGAGGTGGTTCGGATCCTCAATGACCTTGGCCAGACGCCCAGGCAGGAGCGGTGGACCCGCTGGAAGGAGGCGGCCGACTACGTCGAGCAGTACAGCTCTCCGGTCCGGGAAGAGGCGGTGGAAGAGCTGGCCAGGGCGATCCGTTCTGAGCGGGGTTCCTCATGGGCGAGCCGAAAGCGTTGACCTGCCTCCTGTTCGGGTTCGGATACATGGGAAGGATCCGCTATTCCATTCTGAGGAGGCTTCCCCAGGTGAGCCGGATCCTCTGCCTCGATCCGGGGATCGCAGCGGGCTGGCCCTCCGGAGTCGAGGTGATCCCGGATCGGGCTCAGGTCCCCTGGGGAGAGGTTGACGCGGTCTTTGTCTGCACGCCGAATGACGCGACCGCCTCCTTGGCAGCCGAGGGCCTCCGCCGCTGCGGCCGGGTCTTCTGCGAAAAACCGCCCGGGCGCAACTGGGAGGAGTTCTGCCAGATTTCCGCCGCCGCCCAGGAGGCCCGTTCGCCGGTGCTGGTGTTTGGGTTCAACCACCGGCTGCATCCGGCCGTTCAGGCGGCGAAAAGCTTCTTGGATTCGGGCCGGCTTGGGGCTATCCTGTATGTGAAAGGGACCTACGGCAAGTCCGGGGGGATCCGGTTCCGGGAGAGCTGGCGCAGCAAACCGGAAATTGCCGGCGGGGGAATCCTGCTGGACCAGGGGATCCACCTGCTGGATCTCTTTTCCCTGTTTTTGGGCCCTTTGGATCCAGTGGATGCGGTGCTCACCGACTCTTACTGGGGGTGCGGGGTGGAGGACAACGCCTTCGTCCTGTTGAAATCGCGCCAGGGCATTCCCGCATTCCTGCACTCTTCCGCCACTCTGTGGAAGCATACGTTTCGGTTGGAGATCGGTTGCCGGGAGGGATACGTGACGGCCACTGGCCTGCTTTCTCAAAGCGGCAGCTACGGCAGGGAACAGCTGGTGATCGGAAAACGGCAGTTTGAGGATGAGGCATCGGCGCTGGGCAACCCCCGGGAGGAGATCGTCCATTTCGACCGGGACGATTCCTGGGAAAAGGAGGTGCAGGAGTTCCTCTTGGCCATTCAGGAAAACCGTCCGGCGACGCACGGCACGCTGGAAGAGGCACGGTGGCTCATGCAGACCGTGCATGAGATCTACGCCCAGAACCGGCAGCGCCTCGCTGGGAGGTCGCCGTCGTGCGCTTGATCCAGACCGACGCCCGTTTCTCGCTGGATGCGGTCAAACCCCTGGAACCGCTGCAGGCGTACCGCCGCCAGGCGCTGGAGCTCACCCGAGCGGCCCTCCGGAGATCGCGGCGGTTGCGGGACCGTTCGCCGGTTTCCGGCCAGCCGCTGCATCCCCTGGGGGAGGTGGAGGGACTGGCCTATGGGCTGTGCCGTGAGAGCGGCTCCTGGTTCCTCTCCGTCCTGGCTGAGGCAGAGGACTGGGCGCGGCTTCTCTCCGAGCTCAACGCGGTCCGGCATGGGCCGCAGAGTTTCCATGGAGGGCTGGCCCAGTCGCGGACGGATCACGTGTATGCGCCGAAGCTGGAGTGGATTGAGGAGACACTGCATCTTCAGGATGTCCGCCGGCCCGCGGTGCTGGAGGTGGCGACCTTGCCCAGCTCCTTCACCCGGCTGCTTCAGGAACGTCCGGCATTCTCGCGCGTGCAGGCGGTTGATGAGATGCAGCTGGCCCACGGGGGGACAGCGGAACCGCAGGGCGGTTTCCAAGCGGCGGTGATGTGGGAATCGCTGGACCGGGTGGACGACCCTGCGGCTCTTCTCCGGGCCGTCGGCCGGCGGCTGGATCCCCAGGGCCTGCTGTTCATCACGGGGCTGGTCTCATCCGGTTTTGATTTCTCGGTGCTGGGGTTGAGGAATCTCTACCTGTATCCGCCGGATCGGACCAACGTTTTCAGCCTGCAGGGCCTCACCGATTTGCTGGGGAAGGGCGGATTCGCGCCGGTCGAGGTCAGCACGCCAGGCGTTTTGGATCTGGAGGTGGTGCAGGCGCATGGCGCAAGGGACCCTTCGCTGAGGCTTTCGGCGTTTGAGCTCCGGCTGAGCCGGGCGGATGAGGAGACGCGGCGTTCCTTCCAGGATTTCCTGCAGCAGCGCCGCCTGAGCTCCTTCGCCCGGATCGTGGCCAGGAAGAGCCGATGAGCGGGGACTTCCTTCGGCGCTATCTTCAGGAGGCCAGCCAGATCGCTCAGGCGCTGGACCTGGAACTGCTGGACCGGATGGTGGAACGGCTGGCGCGGCTCCGGGAGGAAGAGGGCCGGCTTTTTCTGGTCGGCGTCGGCGGCTCGGCGGGGAATGCCAGCCATGCGGTCAGCGATTTCCGGAAGCTTGCCGGGATCGAGGCGTACTCCCCGGTCGACAACGTGTCGGAGCTGACCGCCCGGACCAACGATGAGGGATGGGAGACGGTTTTCTCCGCATGGCTGCGGACCAGCCGGGCCTCTGCGCGGGACGTGCTGTTCGTCTTCTCCGTCGGCGGGGGAAGCAGGGAAACGGGCATCAGCGCCAACCTCGTCGCTGCGGTGGAGGAGGCCAAGGCCCGCGGGATGGACGTGCTGGGGATCGTCGGGCGGGACGGCGGCTACGCCAAGAAGCGCGGGGATCTCGTGCTGGTCATTCCAACGGTCAACCCGAACCGTGTCACGCCGCACACGGAGGCGTTTCAGGCGGTCGTCTGGCACGCGTTGGTGTGCGACCCGCGCCTCATGCGGACGGGAAACAAGTGGGAAACGACGGCGGCCCCTTCGGGAAGGGGATGAACGCGTCGGCTTCGCTGGAGGCCCTGGCCCGCCGGAGGCTGTTGCACCCGGAGGAGTATTACGACCGGCTGGCCTACGAAGCGGACCCGATGGGAGGGTACCGGCTGGTCCGGCCCCAGGCTCTGCCGCATGTCACCATCAACCCGGACGGCTTTCGCGGAAGGGCGTGGACCGGCCGGGAGGAGGTGCTGTTGCTGGGGGATTCGGTCACGTTCGGCGTGGGGGCCTCCGGGGACGAGGCGGTTTTCACCCGCTTTCTGGAGCGAGAGTTGGGAGAGCCGGTCGCCGACGCCTCGGTCAGGGCCTATCGTGTTTTTCAGCACGCGATGCATCTGCCGGAGTATCTGGAGAAGCTTCCGCGGCTGAGGGAGGCGATCCTTTGGTGCGGCTACGCCGACCTGCTGTTCTGGGTCGTGACCGGCGGGATGCTGGAAGGGGCCTTCCAGTTCCAGTGGAAATACCCCTCCGGCCGCCGGACACTTGCCGGGCGCCTGCTGGGGAGGATCGGGTGGGTGGCGCGGGATTCCGGAGCGGTTCCCCCCTGCGGCCGGAGGGGCTCTCTGGAAGAGCTGGCCCAACAGGTCGGCGTGTATGCGCGGACGATACGGGACCTCTGCGCGGGGCGCGGTGCGCGGTTGACCGTGCTGTTGCAGCCGTTTGTGCGGGAGCGGCCCGGCGACCCCTTCCTTGCGGCGATCCTGGATCGGGTCAATCAAAAGGCGGATCAGAAGTTCCAGCGCACCTGGTACGACCTGGCACAAGCATTCGTGCGGGCGCTCAAGCAGCAGTGGGCGCGCGCGTCCCTTGGGGCGCGGGACTGCCAGGAGCTGGCGTCCGAAGCGGATTTTCTGGATCAGGTGCACCTGAAGGAACAGTCGTTGGCCCGCATGGCGCGCCAACTGGCAAACGGGAAGGAGGCGGGGAAATGAATCGGGTCTTGTGCGGCATCTTCCTCGACACGGGCCGTCCGGAGGAGATCGAGAAGTACCATGCGCTGGGAATCATCCGGGGCGTGACGACCAACCCCACCATCCTCGTCAAGGAGGGTGTGGCCCCGGGGTGGGACGCGGTCGAATCGCACTGTCGGCGGATCGCGCGCCGGATCGATCCCCTGCCGCTCTCCGTCGAGGTGACCAGCAACGATCCGGAGGAGATGCTGGAGCAGGCGCGAGAATTCTCCGGATGGGCCGCGAACGTCAACGTCAAAATCCCCATCCATGGACCGGAGGGCGGCACCGACAACCTGAAGCTGATCCATGCGCTGGAGCAGGAGCACAACATCCGGGTCAACACCACCGCCATGATGAGCGCTCAGCAGTGCCTCCTGGCGGCGATGGCCGGCGCCACCTACGTGTCGCTGTTCGGCGGAAGGGTGAACAACATGGGATACGATTCCCGCCTGGAGGTCCGCCGCCTGCGGCAGCTCCTGGATGCCTTCGCCCTTCCGGCGAAGATCATCGTCGGCTCGACGCGCGAGGTCTTGAACATCGTGGAATGGTTCGAGGCGGGGGCGGACATCGTCACGGCGGCCCCCTCCCTGATCGAGGGAATGATCGTCCATCCGTACAGCAAGGAGACGGTCGAGATGTTCCTGAAGGACGGGCAGAAGCTCGCCGGACCCGGGTCGAGAGAAAAACGATTCGCATGAGTTCTCCGCTGCAAGGATTTCAGGGCCGGAAGGTCCTCATCACCGGCGGGGCCGGGATGCTGGGCAGCACACTGGCTCACCGACTCGTCGCCCTCGGCGCCCGGGTGGTCATCCTGGACGCCATGATCCCGGACTATGGGGGGAATGCGTACAATCTGGCGGCGATTCGCGGACAGATCGAGTTCGTTCAGGGGGACATCCGGGAGGCGGCTACGGTGCAGCGGTGCCTGAGGGGGGTCGGCACCGTGTTCAACTGTGCGGCGCAGGTCAGCTACGTCGACAGCAACCTGGACATGGAGAAGGACCTGGAGATCAACTGCAGGGGACAGCTGCGGATCCTGGAGGCCTGCCGGCAGCAGGCGGCGCCCCCCAAGGTGGTGTTCGCCAGCTCCCGTTTCGTCTACGGGCGGATCGAATACAACCCGGTGGATGAACGACATCCCTTGAACTGTCTTTCGATCTACGGCGTTCACAAGCTGACCGGCGAGAAATACCACCGTTTCTTCTACGATCGGTACCAGGTTCCGGCCGTCTCGCTGCGGATCGCCAATCCGTATGGACCGCGGCAACAGATGAAGCACAGCAAATACGGGATCGTCAACTGGTTCATCCGGCTGGCCCTCGAAGGCAAGCCGCTGACCGTCTATGGGGAGGGGGCCCAGAAGCGAGACTACGTCTACGTGGAGGACGTGGCAGAGGCCTTCCTGGCGGCGGCCGTCAGTGAAAAGACCAACGGGGGCGTGTACAACGTCGGTTCCGGGCAGGGGATCTCCTTTCGGGAGATGGCGGGGTGCGTCGCGCGGGCCATCCCCGGCACCCGGGTCGTGGAAACGGCGTGGGACCCGGGCAGCTATTTTGTGGAGACCGGCGATTACGTCAGTGACATCGCCCGGATCGGTCGGGACGCAGGATGGGCTCCCAAGGTCGGGCTGGAGGAGGGGATCGTGCGGACGGTGGATTACTATCGCAGAAACCGCGATTTCTACTGGACACCGGATGGTGCATCTGTCGCCGTTTAAGGAGACGCTTCTCTCAAAGAGACTGAGGAGCCGCTCTGCTGTCTTCGGGATGTGGAACTCCTTTTACCACCCCTCGATCACAGAGATCTTCGCGCGGACCGGGCCGGATTTCATCGGGATCGATCTGGAGCACAGCACCATCAACCTGTCCGAGGGGCAGCGGATCATCGCCGCAGCCCAAGCGGGCGGGGCGGCCTGTCTGCCCCGGGTGGCCTCCCACAACGGGGAGCAGATCCGGCAGCTCTTGGACTCGGGGGCAGACGGGATCCTGGTGCCCAACGTCAATCGGCCCGAGGAAGTGGAGCGGATCGTGGAGTGGTGCAAGTATCCGCCGGTCGGCAGAAGGGGGTTCGGCGTCGCGCGGGCCCAGGGGTATGGATTCGATTTCGACGATTATGTGAGCCGTTGGAACGATCGGTCCACGCTGATCCTCCAGATCGAGTCCATCGACGGGGTGGCTGCGATCGATCGCCTGCTGAATCACCCGGCGGTGGACGGGATCATGGTCGGCCCCTACGACATCTCGGGCTCCCTGGGGGTCCCGGGGCAGCTGGATCATCCGAGGGTGATGGAGGCCTGCCTCCGTCTGATCGGGGCATGCCGGGAACAGGGAAAGGGCTGCGGCACTCACCTGGTGGAGCCCACTCCGGAAAGGGTCAACGAAGCCTTCGAGATGGGCTATACGTTCCTGGTTCTGGGGTCGGACCTGTTCCTGCTCTGGAAGTGGGCTGAGGCGATGAGGGCCTTGATTCAGGCCAGGCGGCTCGATGGTGCCCCGTGAGGCCATCGCCCAGGCAAAGGCCTGCGTCTTCGATTTCGACGGCACCCTGGTGGACTCCAATCCGATCAAGTGGGCTGCTTTTGAGAGCTGTTTCTCCGATTTTCCGGACCAGAAAGAGGAAATCCTGAGGTACTGCCGGGGCAATTCCCACACCAACCGGTGGGACAAGTTCCGGTATGTGTTTGAATCGATCTTAAAACGGGAGTACACACCTCAGATCGAGGCGGATCTCGTCCGGCGTTTTGAGCGGGCCACCACCGCTCAGATCGCTCAGGCGCCGGCTTACCCGGGCGCCGAGCGATTGCTATTGCACTGCCGGAGGGAAGGCAAACGGACCTACCTCCTCTCCAGCACACCGGCGGGGGTCTTGCAGGAGATCCTTCGGCGCAGGGGGTGGTTGGGTTTCTTCGATGGCATCGGGGGTGCGCCGGTGGACAAGGCCCAGTGGCTCAAGCAGCTGATGGGGGAGAGCGCTCTGGACGGGGCGGAGGTGCTCTTCTTCGGGGACACTCCGGAAGACGCCCGTTCGGCCGAAGAGGCCGGGTGCCGGTTCGTGGCGGTGGATGGATCCACCGATTTCACAGCGTGGATCTCCTGATGTCTGAGGCGTCTCTTCCGATCGGATAACGATCCACCCACCCGTCTGATGCGCATTGCAGCGATCATCCCGGCACGAATGGCCTCCAGCCGGTTTCCAGGCAAGGCCTTGGTCTCGGTGCGCGGGCTTCCCATGGTGGAGCATGTGCGGCGCAGGGCCCTCCTCTGCAAGGGGTTTTCGGAGGTCGTCGTGGCCACCTGCGATATGGAAATCGCGGCCGCGGTCCAGCGCTTCGGCGGGAAGGTGGTGATGACCTCTCCCCATCATCCTGCGGCGACCGACCGCGTTGCCGAGGCGGCGGAACGGCTGGACTGCACGCATGTGGTGAATGTCCAGGGAGACGAGATCCTCGTCCTGCCCAGCGACCTGGAGGCCATGGTGCAGGCAATGCGGGCCCGGCCCGATCAGCCGGCATGGAACGCCATCGCCCCGGTGGAGCGGGAGGGGGAGCTGCTCGACCCCTCCATCGTCAAATGCCTGGTTTCCCGGTCGGACCGGATCCTATCCTGCACGCGCCGTCTCACCGGGGTCGCCTCCTCCCTGTTGGGGGCAGGCAGCCCCATCTGCAAGCTGCTGGGGGTGCTGGGCTATCGGCGGGATTTCCTGGAACGGTATCGGGCCCTCGACCGGACTCCACTGGAGATCGCCGAGTCGGTGGACCAGTCGCGAGTGGTGGAGCACGACGTCCCGCTTCAGGGGATCCGGTTCCGGGAGGGCTACCTGGGGGTGAATCATCCGCATGAGCTGGAGGAGATTGAAACGGTTCTGCAGAGGGATCCCTCCCAGCAGCCGGTGTGGGAGGAGATGCTCTCCCGATGAGCGGGCTCGGCGGGATCTTTGCATTTCTCCTGGCGGGCGTGATCACGGTGTCCTTCCTTCGCTGGGGTGGGGCCCGCGACCGCCGCTTCCTGGCTGGCCTTTTTCTGGCCGGATTCCTCGTTCGGGCGGCTCTGTCGCTGGCGCTCGACGTCGCGTCCTGGAAGGCGACCGGTTCCGGTCCCCGAATCACCGGAAAGGTGGAGGGCTGGTTCCTGGGTGTCCAGGACCGGACGCGCGGGTTCTTGAGGCTCGGGGACAGTGACTACCATTCCGAGCGGGCCTGGGCCTACGCCGAATATGCGCGGGGCAACCGTGAGCCGGTGGTTCTCTACCGCATTCAGGAGACCGGGTGGAATCTGTACCCGCTGTTGATGGGCGCCTTTTACTACCTCTTCGGATTCAGCCCCTTCTCGGTGAAGCTTCTCAATGCCATCGCGGGGGCCCTGCTGGGACCGGTGATCTTCGGCATCGCCTCCCGATGGGGTCTGGCCTCCGCGGGCCGCCTGGCCGCCCTTGGGGTAACCCTTTGGCCCTCCCTGGTTCTCTGGTCGCTCTCCAATCTGAAGGATCCCCTTTTCCTTCTCTGCACGGCCCTGTTGTTCTACGCGGTTTCGGTCGTTGAAACCACCCCTTCCTGGAGGCGGCGTCTGGTCTGGGGGGCAGGGGGGATGCTCCTCTTCCGGCTCCACTTCGATTTCGGCCGCCCGGAATTCTCGTGGGTGCTCGCAGTCCTGCTGGTCGCGGCCCTCTTTGTGCGGTGGGCGCGGCGCCGTCCCTGGGCCTGGGCCATCCCCATCGGCGCGCTCTTTCTCACCGCACCGCTGCTCCGGCCGCGGGTGGAGGCGCTGCTCATCGCGGCCTGCAGCCGCCATCTGCACTCCGTTCAGAGCACCGGGATCGTTTACCATTACCTGCCGGACCGCTTCTACGCACACCTTGGCGTCACGAACGGGTCATCGGCGGCGACGGCCGAAGCCGGCGACATCCTCCGGGCTCTCCCGAGCGCCCTCTTCCGTTTCCTGATGGAGCCCCTTCCCTGGCGAACCTCGGATCTCATGACGCTGATGGTCCTGCCCCAGATGGTCCTCTGGTACGAGATGCTGCCGTTTGCCTTCTGGGGGATCGTCCGTGCACAGGCGCCTCCCATCGGCCACCTCTGGCTGACCGCAACCCTCTCTGTTTGGAGCGTCATGATGGCCCTTTCCTTGGGGGGGATCGGGACACTCCTGCGCGCACGGGACATGGTCATCCCCTTTTTCCTGCTCTATGCCGCCATCGGCATGCAGAGGGTCTTCCGTCCGCTATGGAGTTCCTGAAGGTGAAGGCGCGGGACCGGCTCCCTCTTCTCGGTTGGGTCACTGCCCTGTTCCTGGCTCCTCCCTTGGTCCTCTCCCTCTGCTTCGGGTTCCGGGTGGCGACACACCGAACCCTTTCCGTTCACTCCGTCACCACCGTCGATCAGGCGGCGGGGCCGGTACGCGTTCCGGCCGAAGCGAGCCCGAAGATCCTCATCCACGGAACCGGCATGGACAGCACCTGCCAGGTTCGGCTGCACCCGCGCTACGACTATCAGGCGTCCGCTGCCCTCAATCCCGCGACGCTGGAGAGCCAGCTTCCTGCGGACCTCAGACCCGGTCTGTACGACGTGGTGGTGCGCAACAGCCGCGGACACACGGCCCTGCTCCGGGAGGCCGTGGACATTTACTGGATTCCCCGCTTGAAGCGGGTCTTCCCGGCCAGAACCTATGCGGGAGAGGTGGTTGAGATCACCGGCAGCTATCTTCAGGCGAATGCAGCGGTCTGGCTTGGACAGCGACGGATCAAGGGACTCCACTGGATCTCCCCTGAGCGTTTGCAGCTGCGCCTGCCTTCGGAGGAAGAGCTGCCGCCGGGTGTGTACGATCTGCGTCTCTCGAACGGGCATCCCGATCCCGGGTCGGGTACGTCCTTGGATGAGCGCCTGCGGCGCAAGGTCCCGGATCCGGATCCTGCCGAGAGCGAGGTAACGCTCCCGCGGGCGGTGCAGATCCTCTCCCGGCCCAGGACGACGGAGATCTACCCCGCCGAGGTGACGTACGGCCAAGAGCTGACCGTCCGCGGAGAGCATTTCCCGGAGGAGTGCACCCTTCTGCTCGAGCCGTTCTCGATCCCCCTGAAAACCACCCGGGTCGATTCGGCGCTCCTGCGGGCGGTTTTGATTCCGGAAAAGAAGGTGAGCGGCCTTTACGACCTTTATCTGACGGTTCCGGACGGGGTGCCAATCCTGCTGCAACGGGACGCACTCTCGATCGAAAGCGAGGTTTCTCAACCTGTTGCGGTGGAGGTGTCGCTGGAAGCCGTTCCCAACGAGGTATTGGACCGCCTGAAACTCCTCCCTGGCTGGAAAGGGATGGCGGTCCGCAAACGAGTCTGGAAGGGGGGGGTCCTTTTCTATTCGGGGAAGGCGCCTCCCCTGGTGTGGGTCGTCCGCATGGTTCTCCCGGCCGCCCTGCGGGGAGACCGGGCAGGGGGGTCGCCCCGCAAGCTGGTCTACCGCGGGTTCCGCCTCCGACGAGGGAGCCGGGTCCCGGTATGGCTGGCGGGGCAGGAGCTGGATGGCCTCATCGTCTCGGATCCCCAACCGGTGCTGGTGGGGTCCGATGGCTGAACGGACCGTGTACGTGGCGCTTCAGCAGTTCTGCGCGGAGGGAGACGCCCCCCGACAGATCCTTGAGGAAGCGGGGTTTAAGGTCCTTCAGAACCGGCTGGGCCGGCGCCCGAACCGGGAGGATCTCCAGCGGGGCCTGGAAGGGGCCGATGCCGTCCTGGCCGGCGTCGAGCCGTACGATGCAGAGATGCTCTCGGAGCTTCCGCGCCTCAAATGCATCAGCCGCTGCGGCGCGGGAACCGACGGCATCGATCTGGAGGCCGCCAGGCGCCGGGGCGTCGCCGTCCTGACGACACCCGAGGAGGTGGTGGAGCCGGTGGCCCAGCTGGCGCTGGGGATGATCCTGGCCCTGGCCAGGAATATCCCTCTCCATCTGGACGACTTTCGCCGGGCGCAATGGAGGAAGCGGACCGGCCACCTCTTATCGGAATGGACCGTGGGGCTGGTCGGTTACGGGCGGATCGGCCGCCGGCTGCACGGCTACCTGCGGCCTTTCGGCAGCAGGGTCCTGGTCTGCGATCCGAATCTGCCGGCGGAGCAGTCCCCGGAGGATCCTCAGCGGGCCGATCTGAAAACCCTCTTGAGGGAATCGGATCTTGTCTCACTCCATGCGGCCGTGCCCGCGGGATCGGCGCCCCTCATCGGCCGCGGGGAGATCGCGCAGATGAGGCGGGGGAGCCGGCTGGTGAACACGGCGCGGGGGCGGCTGGTCGACGAGGAGGCGCTCGCCGAAGCCCTGGAGGCCGGCCACTTAAGCGGCGCGGCGCTGGATGTCTTCGCCGAGGAGCCGTACGGCGGCAGGCTCAGCCGCATGCCGCAGGTTCTCTGCACGCCGCACATCGCCTCCCTGACGGCCTGCTCCAGGGCTGCGATGGAGCTGCGCTGCGCCCGGAACGTGGTGGAGTTCTTCGCGAAAGGGGCGAGACGAACGGGGGTGCCGAAGTGAGCGATCCCACCGTCTCCGTGGTCATCGTCACCTACAACAAGGGGGACACGATTGCGGAGGCGATCGAATCGGTTCTGCGGCAGACCTACCGGGACCTGGAGCTCCTGGTGGTGGACGACGGCTCCACGGACGACACGGCGGAGCGGGTCGCCCGGTTCGGCCCGCAGGTCCGCTACCTGCGCAAGGAAAACGGGGGGACCGGTTCGGCCCGGAATCTGGGGATCGCGCAGGCCCGCGGCCGGTTCGTCGCTTTTCTGGACGGAGATGATCTGTGGCTGCCCCGGAAGCTGGAGCGGCAGATGGAGCTTTTCCGCGAACAGCCGGAGGCGCTGGCCGTCCAGTGCAGCGCCCACTGCGTGGACGAGCGGCTGAGGGTTTTTGAAAGCCGGCTCTGCCGGCCGGAGCGGGATTCGCTGAAGCGCTTCCTGCTGTTCGAGAACCTGCCCGCATTCTCCTCGGCGGTCGTCGTCCGGAAGGAGGCCTTTGAGCGGATCGGGGGATTCGCCACCGATCTGGTCATCCTCTCGGACTGGGAGATGGCCTGCCGCCTGGCGAGGGAGGGGCTGCTCCTCAGCCACCCGGAGGTGCTCGTGCTGTACCGCCATTACCAGAAGAACCAGAGCCGCAGCGTCGAGATCCACGTCTGGTCGGGCGTGCGGGCGCTGCGCCGGTTCTTCCGGAATCCCGAGCGCCTGGATCCGGCCATCCGCCGGCTGCAGGGCAGGGCCTGGGCCCGCTTCTACGCCATGCTGGGCGGGGGCTGCATCCGGAACGGCGACTGGCGCCGAGGGATCGGCTGGAGCTGGAAGGCGCTCGCCACCTCCCCCACGGTTCTGCCTTATCTCCTCGGCTTTCCGTTCCGCTTCCTGCGCCGACTCCTCGCAGCTCCGGCGGGAGCCGGTCGCGCGGCCGGCCCCGGTTCAGTCGTCGCGCTGGCGGTCCTGGCTGGGGCTGTCTGTGCCCTTTCGCCGGGTGGCGCCTTTATCGGGCTCCTGGTGGCGGCCACCTGCCTCCTGCTGCGTCGGTGCGTCACACCGCCCGGGGACCGGATCTTCCTGACCCGCCTCTTTCTGCTGGGGTTTGCGGCCCGGGTGCTCCTCTCGCTGGCCCTGGACCTGGGTTCGTGGAGGGTGGAGGGCTCTCTGCCAGGCAGGCGGGGTCCGATCGCAGGGTGGGACCTGGGGATTTCGGACAGGACGCGGACGTATCTGCGGATGGGGGACAGCGACTACTATTCCCAGCGCGGATACTGCCTGGCGCAGTACGTCTCGGGCGTGCGCGAGCCGATCGTCCTGCAGCGCATCCAGGAGTACGGCGACCACGCCTATGTCCCGCTGATCGGCGGCTTCTACTATTTCTTCGGATTCAGCCCGATCACCGTCAAATGGCTCAACGGCTGGGTGGGATCCCTGCAGATCATCGCCCTCTTCTTCCTGGTGCGCTCCTGCTTCCAGGCCACGATCGCCCGCTGGGCGGCGGTGGGAGTCGCCTTTTTCCCGACGCTGGTCCTCTGGTCGGCCACCAACCTGAAGGAGCCGTTGCTGCTGCTGCTCGCCGCGCTGCTGCTGCTTGGCTTGAGGGTCATCCGGGTGGAGCCGCGCTGGACACGGAAGGCGCTGGGGGCCGGGCTCTCCCTGTGGATCTTCACGCTGCTGTGCCGGATGGGGCGGTCGGATTCGTTCGCAATCCTGCTTGTCTGCTCGACCCTTGCACTGGCCGCCGAATGGCTGCTCCGGAGGAGGTGGCCGGCGCTCCGGCGGTGGGCGCTCCTGCTGGCGGCGGTGCTCGCCCTCATCCCGTTGCAGCCCGTGGCGAGGGCGAAGGTGGCCCTCGGCAAGACCGTCTACCGGCACATGGCCTACAACTACGGAATCGGGATGACCTACCGGTATCTTCCGACCCGCTGCTACTACGCTCCCGGCGCGCTGACATGGGGTTCCTACAGCCAGGTGGGCACCCGGGATCTGGTCCGGAGGATTCCCAAGGCCGTCTGGCACTACCTCCTGGAGCCGTTTCCCGCCCGCGTCGGGGAGAAGCTGACCCTGCTGTTTCTGCCCCAGATGATCATCTGGTATGGACTGCTGCCCCTTGCACTGGTTGGAATCGCCGCCGCCCTGGCCTGGAACCTGTGGAACTGTTTGTTCCTCGCAGCTCCCCTTCTGGCCTGGATCCTGGTGGGGGCATTGTCCAACGGAAACATCGGGACGCTGGTCCGGGGGCGCGACATGGTGACGCCGATGGTTCTGATCTTCGCCGCCGCAGGCCTGTGGGCCTTGGCCCGGGGCAGGCGAGGGTTCTCGGCGGCGGGGCCGGAGGAGGTGCAGTGATCCTGGACCGCCAGGGCCGGCTCTTCGGCCGGCTCAGCCTGCTGGACCTCGTGGGGCTCTTTCTGCTTCTCTGCCTGGGCTGGGCTCTGCGGTACGGCATTCAGGCATCCCGCTACGGAGCCCTGCAGGTCGTCAGCATCGAGCCCAAGAAGATTGCGGCAGGGCCGGGGAACCACTTGAAGATCAAGGGGACCGGCCTGGATCGGACGGTCACGGCGCGGATCGGGGATTACCCGGATTGGGGGGTCTTCGTCATCGATGGGGGGACGGTTGGGGTGGAGATCCCGGAAGAGGTGACGCCGGGCTTCTACCGGGTCATCGTTCGGGACAGCCGCGGCCGGAACGCCACTGTGCCGGACGCGGTGGAAGTCGTCTGGGTGCCCCAGGTCAGGGCAGTCCGGCCGAAGCTCATCTACCCGACGGGTGCACAGGGGACGCGGATCGAGGTCCGCGGCCGCTTCTTCTCTTCTCCCTGCTCGGTTTGGGTCGGAGACAGCGAATTGGACGTCATCTCCGTTCAACCGAACCAGGTGGCGGCTCACAAGAAGGATGGGACCCCCCCGCTGCCGCTGGGCCCGCAGCCGGTGACCGTGGTGGGCGCGGAAGGCCGGACGAGCCGGTTGGAGCAGGGGGTCACCGTGATCCCGGCGCCGGAGGTCGTCTCGGTGGAGCCCCGTGCGCTGGCGCTCGGGGACACCGGGGTTCTGCTCATCCGCGGGAGGCACCTGCGGGACGGGACGACGGCCATCCTGGATCCGTCCGGCCCTTCCGGCAAGGGGTCGCTGATCAGCCCGGATTGTCTGCGGGTGGAGGTCAGCGCTCGCCCCGAGCAGCTGACCTCGGGCTGGAAGGATCTGGTCCTTCATCCGGAAGGGGGCCCTCGGCTGGTGGCCATTCATGCGGCGGTGAACCTGGAGGATTCGGTTCGCCTCCTGCTGATCGTTGACGTCCTGCTGGACGAGGAGGGGGCGAAGTTCCTGCCCGAGCTTGAGGCCCTGCCGGAATGGCGCTTGAGGCGGGTTGCCGCGCCCCAGAAGGGACAGAGGCCGCGCGTCCAGATTCTCGTGCCCGCCCGGATGAAGGTCGAGCCCTCCTTCAGGCCCCTGGCTTTTGGGAAGAACGTTCAGTACCTGTACGAGGGCAAACCCCTGCGGAAGGCGGATTCGATCGCGGTGCCTGTCCGTGGGCGGATGCTGACCGGGATCCTGGCGGAGGAGCCGCATGCGGTCTTTGTGGATGAACGGCGCTCGTACTGACGGGAGCGGCCTCGGGATCGCCGTCCTCCTGACGCTCGCCCTGAACCTCTGGGCGCATTTCCTCCCCTTTGAGAGGGCTTCCGTGAGCGCCGATGACATCGACAGCCTCCTGGTCCAGCCGAGCTGGGGATACGTCCGCTCCCAGCTGGCCAGCTACCGGCGCCCTCTGGAGGTCTCCTACACGCTTCTCGATTGGCTCGCCGGGGAAAACCAGGGGCTCTGGGTCTTCCTGCCGTATCTGACGAGCAGTCTGCTGGCGGTCGCGGTCCTGCTGCTGTTTCGCGAGCTGCTGGGCAACCCCGCGATGGCCTGGCCCTGCGCCGCCCTCTTCGTCCTTCTCCCCAACAAACAGGAGCTTTACCATCATCTCGTGTACGCTCACATCAACGCCGTCTATACGGTCATCACGATGAGCCTGGTCTCTTTCATCGCCTACCTGAGAGGCGCAAACCGCCTCCTGCTCTGGGCCTCGCTCGGATGCTACGCCCTCTCGATCTTCTGGTACGAGCTGGGCTTCTTCCTGCCTTTTGTCCTGCTGACGGCCGCATGCCTGCACCCGAGGAGAAGGCTGGCCTCCTGTTTCCTGTTCTTCATCCCGGCCTTGCTGTACCTGCTCTGGAGGACCGGTATCCTGCGGGGAGGGGGACCGATGGAGGCGCTCCGACCGATCAACTTCTGGGGGGATCTCTTTGTGACGGTTCCGAACCTCTTCTTCGGCCGACAGATGATCAAATCGATCGTGTACGGCCTCGCCCGATTCCCGGCCATCGAGTTGCCCTGGCTGGTGGTGCTGGCGGCCGGCAACCTCCTGATCCTCTGGGGGTTCTTCCGATGGCTGCGGAGCCGGCCGATCCCCGCCGTTTCCCTGCGGCTGTTCGCCCTCCTGGCGGCAATGGGCATCTTCTTCATCCTGCCCTCGATCCTGAGCCCGGGGATCATCTCGAGCCGGCATACCGCCCTCTCCTCGATCGGGCTGGCCGTCCTGCCGGTCGCCCTCGCGCGGCTGCTGCCTCGGGAGCGCTGGCGGGCCCCCTCCCTGACCGCCCTGCTGGGCATCGGGCTCATCATCTCGCAGGGGACCGCCTGGAGTCAGGTGGTCTCCTGCCGGATCAACCACGCGATCCGCCAGACCCTTCTGGAGAACAGGGACCGGATCCTGGGATCCGACCGGGTCCTGATTGATCAGTACAGCTTTGCCCAGCGGATCCCCTACACCTGGGTGAAGGATCCCCTGAACCATCTCGACACCTACTGGGGGGTCCACGGCCTGCTGGGCACGGGATACTCTTTCCTGGTCCCGTGGACCGTCGGACGCCATCTCCCTGTTCAGATCGTCCGGTCGCCGGTCCGGGTGGAGGGGGAGGCCTTTTTGTTCCAGGCCTACAATCCTGGAACGTACCGGTTTGAAGAGCAGCGCGTGGCGCAGAAGGGAACGGTGCTGATCGATTACGCCGCGGTCTATCCCACGGGATTCCATCATGGCAAAAGACGGTGATCCTCCCTCCACGCTGATCCTGCTGACGCTCAACGAGATCGAGGGGGTCCGTAAGCTCTGGGGGGAGCTGCCGCGGGGGCTCTTCGACGAGCTTCTCGCCGTGGACGGTGGATCGGTGGACGGCACCGTGGAGTACCTCCAAGGGCGTGGCATCCCGGTGATTTTCCAGCGGCGGCCGGGCCGCGGCGAGGCGTTCCGCGTGGCCGCCGAGGCGGCCCGCGGAGAGCACCTGGTCTACTTCAGCCCGGACGGCAATGAGGATCCAGGGATGATTGGAGCCCTGCTCGGCAAGCTGCGGGAGGGGTACGACATGGCGGTCGCCTCCCGGTTCCTTCCGGGGGCGTCGGATGAGGACGCCGGACGGTGGTTGCCGGTGCGCAGCTGGGGAAACCGCGCCTTCACGTGGATCGCCAACCGGCTCTGGAACCGGGGCCGGTACCTCACCGACACGATCAACGGCTTCCGGGCCGTCACGAGGAGTGCCTTCCGCAGGATGGACACGACGGCGTGCGGCTTCTCCATCGAGCTGGAGATGTCGATCCGTGCCATGAGGCTGGGGCTGAAGGTTGCGGAGCTCGCCACCCGGGAGACGGCGCGCGCGGGCGGCCGGAGCAAGGCGGCGACCTTCGCGGGCGGGCTGGAGATGTGCCGGACGCTCTGGACGGAGTGGAGGAGAGGAGACAAAGCCGACGATGGAAAATGCCGGCTCTTTCCTCTATTATAGCCTTAGAGCGCTCTTAAGATGACGGCACCCACTGACGCGAAGCGCACCCCCCGACGGGAGTCGGATGGGCTCCTGCCCATTGGCGTGGGCACCTTTCAGCTCAGCGACGAGGCGAAGCGGCTGGTCATGGAGACCCTCGACAGCGGGCGCCTCTCCTACGGGCCCATGACGCAGCGGCTCGAGTCCGACTTTGCCCGGCTCCACGGCTGCCGCTTCGCGGTCATGTCCAACAGCGGCACCTCCGCGCTGCAGGTTTCCCTGCAGGCGCTCAAGGAGCTGCACGGTTGGGAGGACGGGGATGAGGTCATCGTCCCCAGCGTGACCTTCGTCGCCACGGTGAACGTGGTGCTCCACAACCGGATGCGGCCGGTCCTCGTGGACGTTGAGCCCACCTACTACGAGCTGGACCCCGGGAAGCTGGAGGCCGCGGTGACGGCAAGGACTCGCGCCGTCATCCCGGTGCACCTCTTCGGCCACCCGGCGGACATGGATCCCATCGGCGAGATCGCCCGCCGGCATGGGCTCCGGATCATCGAGGACTCCTGCGAGACGATGCTCGCGCGCTACGGCGGCCGGCCGGTGGGGAGCCTGGGCGACATCGGCTGCTTCTCGACGTACATCGCGCACCTGCTGGTGACCGGGGTGGGGGGGATCAGCACCACCAACGACCCGGAGCTTGCGGTCCGGCTGCGGTCGCTCATCAACCACGGCCGGGATTCCATCTATCTGAGCATCGACGATGACGACGCCTGCTCCCAGGAGCAGCTGAGGATGATCGTGGCCCGGCGCTTTCGCTTCTCCAGCGTGGGGCACAGCTTCCGGATCACCGAGATGGAGGCGGCGCTGGGGCTGGCCCAGCTGGCTGAGGTGGAGTCCACGATCGCCGCCCGCCGGGCGAACGCACGCCTGCTCATCGAGCGGCTCTCGCCCGTGGAGTCCGACCTCCAACTGCCGCGGATCCGCCCGGGCAGCGAGCATTCCTTCATGATGTTCCCCATTGTGCTGCGGCAAGGGGGCAAGGAGTCGCTCTGCCACTTCCTGGAGCAGCACGGCGTGGAGACGCGGGACATGTTCCCGCTCACCGACCAGCCCCTCTACCAGAAGCTGCTCGGATGGAGGGAGGAGCCGTATCCCGTCGCGCAATGGATCAACCGCAGCGGCTTCTACATCGGCTGCCACCAGAACCTGACGACGCCGGACCTGGATTACATGGCGGAGCTCATCGTCAGCCGCCTGCGCCACGTGCCCGTTCGGACGCAGGCGGGCGCGGGCCTGGTGCTGCTGACCCGGAACCAGCGGGAGGAACTCGAGCGAAGCCTGCAGGAGATCCCGCGGGACCTTTTCAGGAAGATCCTCTGCGTGGACGATCACTCCACCGACGGGACCCGGGAGCTCCTGCAGCGGGAGGAGATCCCGTGCGTCTCGGCGGGCCGGAAGCCCCTGCTCGCCCTCCTGAAGGAGTGGAGCCATATCTCCGAGTGCGAGTTTCTCGTTCTCTTCTCCCCGGATGGGAGGCAGAACGCACGGGACATCGGACGGCTCCTGTTGATGCTGGAGAGGGGCAACGATCTGGTGATCGCTTCCCGGTTCCTGTCGGGGGGGATCCGCTACGCCCGGAACCTCCGCAGGACCCCTCTGCGCAGCTTCGGGAATCGTCTCTACACGCTGCTGGCCAACCTCCTCTTTTACGGGAACCTCAGCGACACCCTGAACAGCTTTCGCGCCATCCGCACCCAGCGCCTCCTCGAGGAGCGCCTCGACGAGAGGGGGCTGGGGGGCTTCTACCAGCTGTCGATCCGGTCCATCATCCGGGGGTGGCGGGTGGCGGAGATCCCGTCCAGGGAGGCGGTTCGGGTGAGCTGGACCGAATGGCCGAAGATCTTTCTCGGCGGGCTTCTGCTGTTCAAGGTTCTCCTGAGGGAATGGATCGTGAGATTTCCCTCGCGGCGGTGATCCTTCCGGCGATCCTCCTGGGAATCCCGGCCGGGATCCTCTGGACGGTAAGCCCCGGGGGCACCGCGATTCTCCTGGCGGCAGCAGCGGCCGCTGCCGGGCTGGCGGCTCTCGCTCCGACCCAGCAGAGGCGTTTTGTGCTGCTGCTGTTCCTGGCAGGCCTGACGCTGCGGATCACTCTCTCCCTCGGACTCGATCTGGCGGCCTGGGTGATCGAGGGGGGTCCGCCGGTGCAGGAGGGGTCGTTCGACCGTACCCGCCGGTTCGTCAAGGCGCCGGACAGCGACGATTACTCGGAGAGGGCCGATGCGGTCGCTCAGATTGCCCACGGGAACAGGGACCCAAACCTTCGGTTTGCGCTTTCAAACCCTCACGGGAAGCCGGCCCATCTCTATGGGATTGCAGTCTTCTACTACCTGTTCGGGTTCAGTCCGTTTGCCGTGAAGTGGATCCAGGGCCTGCTGGGGGCCCTGATGGGACCTCTCCTCTTCTTGATCGGGATCCGCTGTGTTCATCCGGCAGCGGCGAGGATGGCGGCGGTGGGCGTGGCGTTCTTCCCATCCCTGGTGTTGTGGTCCGCCACCAATCTCAAGGAGGCCTCCTTCGGTTTCCTGGCGCTGGCGGCGGTATTGCTTTTGCTCAGAACCCTGGACAGCGCGGGAAGGAGACGCCTGCTCTGCGCGGTGTCTGCTGCCGCGCTCCTGCACCTCTGCGCTCTCTTGCGCGAGCCGCTCTTTCCAATCCTCCTCGGCGCCAGCGCCCTGACGACCCTGGCTGTCCTGATGACGTTGAGGCATCGCAGGGAGGCCCTTCTGGCCGTCACCCTGGGGCTGGCCATCCTCGCGGGCCTCCTGTTCCAGAGGGTACTGCCGCATGCCCTGGCGGTTCACATGGGCTACGTGGCGGGGCTGACGGGGGAGACGTATCGCATACTGCCCGAAGAGTATTACACGCCTGCCGCGAAGGAGGCGATGAAAAGCGGGGAACTCAAGGCCTCCTGGGGCGAGATGGCCGCCTGGACGATCCGATCGGTCCTTCATTACTGGGGGGAGCCGTTTCCGTCGAGAATCCACAAGGGGATCCACCTGGCCGTCTACCCGCAGATGGTGTTCTGGTATCTCCTCACCCCGCTGTGCCTCTGGGGGATCTGGGTGAGCCTGCGGTGCAACCCCGCCGCTCTCCTGCCGGCGCTGCTGCTGCTTTCCTGGACCTGCCTGGGCGCGCTCAGCAACGGGAATGTGGGAACCGTCTTCCGGCTCCGGGATATGGTCACTCCCTGGGCGCTGCTTTTCGCCAGCGCGGGATTCTGGGCGCTGCTGATTCGTCCGGCTCGGGGCGGCACGCGATGAGACTCCTGGATTCCAGAGGGCGGTTCCTGGGAAAGATCCACCTGGTGGATCTGCTGGGGGTCTTCTTCTTGCTGGGCTTAAGCCCGCTTTTCTTCTTCGCGCGCGAGGTCGTCCGGGAGCGGGATCCCGCGATCATCGAGGTGGCCCCCACCCGCGTTGTGCCCGGTAGCCGCATTCGTCTGCGGGGCAGGAACTTCCGCTGGACGCACGAGGTCTTCGTCGGGGAGCAGAGGGCCGTCCATCAGCAGTATTACGGAACCGACGCGATTGTGGCCTACGTGCCTCTCGACTTGGCGCCGGGCCGGTATCCGGTCCGGCTGGAGTGGGCCACGGGAGCCGCCGCCCGGTGGGCAGGAGATCTCGAGGTGACGCCTTCTGCGGACTGGGTGGATGAGCCGGTGGTGGTGAGATTCCGGTTCCGGTACCTGACGCCGGAGGAGAGGCGGATCTGCCGGGAGTCGGTCAAGCCCTCGCTTGGACCGATCACTGCGGAACGGATCAGATCGGAGCCGCAGATCCTGTCGATCTGGCAGGAGGGAAGGGAAGAGGCCTTGCCTGATCCGGACGGGAGGAACGCGGGGCCAGGGAGCTGGCTGCTGGCCGAGGTCGGGCTCGTCGCGCAGGTGCAGCCCTCCGCCGAGCATCCGGTCTACTATTACGACGGGCAGCCGCTGAACGACCTGCTCCCGGTCCGCCTGAAGATGGCCGGGCGTGCCTGGGAGACCACGGTGGATTGGCCGCCGGAGCCGCTCCTGCTGCGTTCCGTGGACCGGGGCTCCTCCGGATGAACCCGGCGCGGGACTACTTTGACGGGAGCGTTCTGGTACGGTGCACTCGTGCGGCCGCAGCCAGGCTCAAGCCGGGCTTAAGCCGCTCGGCCCGGGCGCTCTGGAACCTCAGCGGCCTCTCCTCCTTCGCGGCTTCACTGAGGGAGACGCCCCTGAGGAGCGGCGGGATCGTTCTGGCCGTCGGGACGCTCACCCACCTGATCCTCCTGTGGATCCTCGGACGGACGCTGCCGGTCGGGGGATGGCTCTTCCGATTCGGCCTGCTGGGGGTGGGTCTGCTGGGCTGCTTCAGCCGCGCTTCGTGGGAAGAGGTGCGGGAGGGTTCCGTTCTCATCCGCCTGTTGTTCCGGAAGGGCCGCTGATGCAGACAAAGACGCTGGTCGGCTGGGAAGAGAGAGTCCGGCAGGTCACGGCCTGCCGGATCTGCGGCAACCCCGCTCTGGAGCCGGTGATTTCGCTGGGATCGCAGGCCCTCGCGGGTCTCTTCGACGACGGGCGCCCGCAGAATCAGCTGAAGAGCCCTGTCTCCCTGGAGGTGGTCCGCTGCGGCCCTTCGGGGAGCGCGGAGGTCTGCGGGCTCATTCAGCTCCGGCACACGGTGCCCCCGGAGGCGATGTTCCACGACTACGGCTACCGTTCCGGTATCAACAGCACGATGCGCCGGCACCTGGAAGAGCTGGCGGCGGAGGCGGAGACGATGGCGGGCCTGGCCCGCGGGGACGTCGTGGTGGACATCGGCGCCAACGACGGAACGCTTCTGCTGGCCTATTCGGTTCCGGGGCTCACCCGTGTGGCGTTCGAGCCCTCGGATGTCCGGCCTGGAAACGCGGATCATGGACTCTGCTATCTTCCTCTCTTCTTCAGCCAGCCCAGCTTTCAGGAGGCCTTCCCGGGCAGGAAGGCGAAGCTGGTCACCGCCATCGCCATGCTCTACGACATCGACGATCCGGTCGGTTTCTGCCGCCAGGTCGAGCAGATCCTGTCCGACGATGGCCTCTGGATCGTCGAGCTGGGCTACTGGGGGGCGCTCCTGAGGAACACCGGTTTTGATTCCATCTGCCACGAGCATCTGGGTTACTACACCCTGGCGGCGCTGGAGTTTCTCGCCCGCCGGACCGGCTTCAGGATCTACGACGTCGCCTTCAATGACTCCAACGGCGGAAGCGTCCGGGTTTCGCTTGTGAAGGCCGCAGGGCGGCGGGCCGTCCCGCCGGAGAACTCCGTCCGGGTGCGCAGGGCCCTGGAGGAGGAACGCCGCAGCGGGATCCTGGATGCCGTTCGGATCGCCCGCTTCCGGAAGGAGGCCGAGGGCATCCGGCGCGAGCTCCGCCGCGTTCTGCAGGAAATCCTGGCTGGCGGCAAGAAGGTGTACGGCTATGGGGCGTCCACGAAGGGAAACGTCCTCCTCCAGTACTGCGCGCTCACCCCCCGGGAGATCACCGCCATCGCCGACAGGAACCCCGAGAAGCACGGCAGGAGGACGCCCGGAACCGGCATCCCGATCTGCTCCGAGGAGGAGATGCGGCGCGCCCGCCCGGATTTCCTCCTGATCCTTCCCTGGCATTTCCTTTCGGAGTTCCTGGATCGGGAGAGGCCGCTGCGGGACGCGGGCACCCGTTTCATCGTGCCGTTCCCCTCCGTCCGGGTCGTATGACCCCGCCCGCGGGATCCTTGCGCAGGCCTCTGTTCCCGGCCACCCTCGGGTGCCCGGAAGTCTGCTCACCCCGCACCCGTCGGATGGCCCGGAC